>NZ_AZRN01000012.1 GCF_002895565.1 Petrotoga mexicana DSM 14811 | reverse complement strand
CCTTCACCCCGCTCCCCACCCTCTAAGGATGAAGAAGTCTATCCCATTTGCTCCACTGCCCACCCCAACTATTTTAGCACATATAATTTAGAAAAATCAATCTTCAATTTGACTTATTGTTATAACTATTATATAATTTAAACATATCAATAAGAAAGGAGTGCGATTAAAATGGAAGAAGCCCCTATTCCGCTCTATTATAAACTTTATCTAGACTTAAAAAGAGAATTAGAGGAAGATTATAAAAAAGGAGATAAGTTGTTAACAGAAAACGAGATATGCGATAAATTTGGTGTTTCACGTTTGACCGTAAGAAGAGCATTGGAGGAACTGTCAAAAGAAGGTTTAATAACAAGAAAAAGAGGACAAGGTACATTTTATACAGGACAAAAACAAGAAGAAGAATTGACCAAGCTTACAGGTTTTACCGATGAGGCAGTTAAACAAGGCCATTCAACTAAATCCGTTGTGTTAGAAAACAGATTAATAGAAATTCCTGCCGAGTTAGTTGAAGAGTTTAAAGTTCCAAAAGATGGGAGGGTAGTACTATTAAAAAGAATTCGATTTTTAGATGAAGAGCCGTATGCAATCGAAACAGCATATTTGAATCCCAATGCAGATATAAGGGTATTGAACATAATTGAAAGGGATATGTCAAAAGAATCGTTATATAGGATATTAACTAACGAATACGGGATAAAATTCACACATGCTGTTGAAACTCTCGAGGTAACAACTTTAAACAAAGAACAAGCTAAATATTTGTCCCAAAGCGAAGGATCTATTGCAGCCTTGAGAACAAGATATACCTATATAGAAGATAAAAAGTGTATTGAATATGTTAAGTCAGTTTACAGAGGGGATAAGTACAAATTCAAGATAGTAAGAAAGGCGTGAAAGTTAATAAAGATAATTGTGAGGAGGTAGTATAAAAGTGCACTATACTTTGGATGAAATAAGAAGAACCCCAAATCTCTTAAGTAAGTTAAATGAGTTTGATTTTTCTTTTTCAAAAGAGAAAAGATATCTTTTTGTTGGTTGTGGTTCTTCATATAATATTGGATTTATAATGAAAGAAATGTTGAACAAAAAAGGCTACAAAGCAAAGGTACTTACAGGTGGACATGTTATGCTTTTTGATGATATTCCAGACAGTGATGTTGCAATCTTAATAACCAGAACAGGTGAATCAACTGAAACTGTTTTAGCCGCAAAAAAATTAAGGCAGAAAGGCATAAAAACCATAGGAATAACATCTTCAAAGCATTCTTCAATCACTGAACAATGTGAAGAGAATATAACCTTAGATTTTACTGAAGAAAAAAGTGTTGTTATGACCGGTTCTTTTGTTTTTATATTGGCAATGTTGCTAAACGGAATAGAAAAAAATGATTATTATAATTTCAGTGAGAAAATCTTAGAAGATTCAGAAAAGATTATTGATCACTTAGCTTTAGAAAAGTACGAACATTTTGTTTTTCTTGGGTACGATGAAAATTATGGTATTTCAAAAGAAGGTGCCCTAAAACTCCAAGAGATGGCTTTACAATACGTTGAATACCATGAGCCTTTAGAGTATAGACATGGACCTATATCCACACTCATAAACAAAACGTTGGTTATCTTAAACTCAAAGGGTATGAAAGAAGAGAAAAAATTGATCGATGATATCGAAGGGTTGGGAACAAAAGCCTTAGTAATTTCTACCGATGGACATATAAAAATCCCAGATATGAAAGGATTTGAAGCTCCTCTAAGGCTCATTCCCATACAGTATTTAGGTTACAAAAAGGCCATACAAATGGGATACAATCCAGATTCACCCAAGAATCTTTCGAAATCTGTCAAATTGGGGGGATAAGATAAATATGAAATTAGAAAATGTTTTAATTGTGGATCCTATAAATGGAGAGTTTACTGGGGATATCGAAATAAGAGACAAAAAAATTTCTAAAGTAATAAAAAAAGATTATGATTCTAGAGATGTTAATACCATAGTTATGCCTGGTTTTGTAGACCCCCACACCCATGCACAAAAGGGTATAGATACGATGCATGCAACAAACGAGGAGTTCAAAAGTTGGGCAAAAAATAATTTTTCATACGGTGTAACTACTTTTTTACCAACAACGGTTTCAGCCTCTAAAGAACAGATCTTAAAAGTTTTGGACAATATAGACGATGTAGGTTCTTCAATCGAAGGAGTTCATTTGGAAGGTCCATATATAAACAAAGAAAAAAAAGGAGCTCAGAACCCTCAGTATATAAGAGATCCTTCTTTGGAGGAATTAAAAGAGATAATTAACGATAAAGTGAGATTAATAACCATGGCACCAGAGGTTAACGGTTTTATTGAGGCATCAAATTATCTTAAAGAAAAGAATATAGTAATCTCATTAGGCCACACTTCAGCTAATTTTGATATCTTCAAAAAAGCTTTCGAATCAGGAGTTACCAGAATCACCCATTTTTCAAACGCATTAACACCACTACATCATCGAAACATAGGAGGAACAGGTTCTGGCTTTTATTTTGATTTTAATATAGAAATGATATGTGATGGAATTCATCTCTCTCCTGAGTTTGTAATGTTGGTATATAAAATAAAAGGAGCAGACAAAATTATATTGATAACTGATTCTATCGCTGCCGCAGGTTTACAAGACGGTGAATATGAATTGGGTGGCTTAACAGTTATAGTAAAAAACAATCAAGCAACACTTAGTGATGGAACGATCGCTGGGAGTACGCTACTTTTCAACGAAGGTGTCAAAAATTTTAAAAGATTTACCAATTGTACACTACAAGAACTTGCAAAGGTATCCTCATACAACGCACTTCAAGAACTACATATTTACGATAAGGGAAGGATTGAAGTTGGCTACTACGCAAATCTTGTCATTTTAGACAAAGACCTGAACGTGAAAGAAACCATCTTCGAAGGTGAAAAGGTATTTTAAACATTGTGTGCTATAATAAAAAACAGAAAAAAGATAAACTCCCTAGGGGCGCTAAAGAAAGTATAAAAAATGGAGGTAGCGTTTTTGGAAAACAAAGAAAACAGTTTTGATGTTATTGTTGTTGGAGCAGGTCATGCCGGGATTGAAGCTGCTATAGCTGCAGCTAAAATGGGAATGAATACTTTAATATTGAATATAAATTTAGACACATTAGGATGGGCTCCTTGTAATCCTGCTATCGGAGGACCTGCGAAGGGCGTTGTAACCAGAGAAATAGATGCACTTGGCGGAGTACAAGCGAAGGTAACAGACGAAACGATGATCAACGTCAGAATGCTCAATACAAGTAAAGGTATCGCTGTTAGGGCTTTAAGAGCTCAGATTGACAAATATGATTACTCACAAAAAATGAAAGAAATCTTAGAAACTACAGAAAATCTAATTTTGAGACATGGAATAGCGAAAAACCTTTTAGTAGAAAACGGTAAAGTAATCGGATTAGAAACAGAATTAGGAATGAAATACTTTGCTAAAGCTGTGATTTTAACTACCGGAACATTTTTGAGAGGCAAAATCTTTGTTGGTAGGAACGCTTTTGAAGCTGGTAGAATGGGAGAACTTCCTGTAAATTCCTTAACATATTCTTTAATTAAAGAAGGTTTAGAAGTATCGAGATTTAAAACCGGGACACCTGCAAGGGTGAGGAAAGATTCTATCGATTTTTCTAAATTTGATATCCAAGAAACCGCAGATGAACCTCTCGCTTTTTCTTACTGGAGTCAACCAAAAGCTTTAACGAAGGATTATCCTTGTTATTTAGGGAGAACCAACAGCAAGACCCACGAAGTTATTAGAAAATATATTGCATTCTCTCCTTTGTATGGAGATGTAAAATTAATTCAGTCCATTGGTCCTAGGTATTGCCCTTCAATCGAAGATAAAGTTATGAAATTCAATAAGGATACCCATCAATTTTTCCTTGAACCGGAATCAAAACACTCTAAAGAGATCTATTTGAATGGATTGAGTACGAGTTTACCTTTTGAAGCGCAGATTGAGATTTTGAAAACTATACCTGGTTTAGAAAATGCTATAATTGAAAGGCCCGCTTATGCCGTTGAGTACGATTTTGTTAATCCAAATCAATTAAAACACAACCTTGAAACAAAAAAAATAGAAGGATTATTCTTAGCTGGCCAAATCAATGGTACAAGTGGTTACGAAGAAGCCGCAGGTCAAGGACTTATGGCAGGAATTAATGCTGCTTTAAAAATCAGGGGAGAAGAACCTTTTGTTCTTGACAGGTCCGAGGCTTACCTTGGGGTTCTTATCGACGACATTATCACAAAAGGCGTCGACGAACCATACAGGTTGCTGACTTCCCGTGCTGAATACAGGTTGTTGCTCAGACATGATAACGCTCATTTAAGATTGTATAAGTATGGATACAAATACGGTTTATTGAGTAAAGAACAATACGAACAACTTTACAGATTGGAAAACCTAATAAATCAGCAAATAGAGAGATTGGAACAAATTAAAGTATCACCTAATCAAGTTAACGACATTTTAGCCTCAAAAGGCTCTTCAAAAATCACCCATCCTGTTCACATGAGTGAATTACTCAAAAGAAGCGAAATATCTTATGCTGATTTGAAGCATTTAGATGAAGAAGCAGTTGAAGAAAAAGAAGTGATAGAACAAATTGACATTCACTTCAAATATAACGGATATTTTCAAAGGATGCACGATGAGATTATGAAAATGAAAGAGCTCGAAAAAGAAAAGATACCGAGCGATATAGAATACGACAAAATTAACAACATTGCCTATGAAGCAAAGGAAAAATTGAAAAAAATTAAGCCAGAAACTTTTGGACAACTCCTAAGGATTCCTGGCATAAATCCAGCTGATGCTATAAACTTAAGGATTTATTTGAAACAAAAAGATAAAATAAGGTAGTTAAAATTAAAACCGCCCCAACATTTTATAAGGGCGGTTTAAAATTTATTTTACTGTGTACTTTAAAATAAAGACATCTTTGTGAGCATCTGCACCCAGATCTGCTGATTGAGAATACCCAGCAACATAAAGGTTTCCATTATCATCAATATCCATTGCATAAGCGACATCATCACCGTATCCACCAAGAGATTTTTCACTCAGTAAATTACCGTTATTATCGTATTCAAGTATAGCAAAATCTTTGTCTCCATTAAGGGTTGTAACATATCCTGCAACGTATATATTTCCATTGGGGCCTACGGCAACTGAATAACCGTGATCACTTTCAACATCTCCATAAAAACTTTCCCACAAAATATTTCCATCGGGGTTAACTTTTACAACATATATATCTGACCACTTTGAATCCCATGAACCTTCATAACCAACTGCTACGTAGCCTCCAGGTACTTCTTTAACATCGAATCCTCTAGCATAATCTCTGGGAGCAAAAACTTTTGTCCAGATTTCTTCTCCATTGGGATCAACCTTAGTCAAATAGAACTTGGTCTTATTTTCGAATAATTCTACTACCGTACCTGCAATGATGAAATTACCGTCTGAAGTTTTTTGAATACTCAAAGGTTTGGTGTCAGAACCAGCAACAAAGTAAGGGAGCCATTTTTCAAATACAACTTTTCCTTCTTTATTCAGTTTTACCATTTTACCTCTCAGATTTAATGTATCAGGATCGGAACCGTAGCCTATTACAACATAACCATCCTCTACTTCGACAACAGCAGAACCTTTATCGTTACCTAGTTTATTAATGTTGGTAGAGAATTTGTTTTTACCAATTTTTGAAACATAGAAATCTGAATCACTACCATAAGAATTAGAGGTTCCAACAACAACGATATCTCCATCAGACGTTAAAATTCCTTGATTTGACCAATCGTTGTAATTTCCACCTAACTTGTTTTCATAAACGACATTTCCTTCTTGATCAAATTGTAAAATTAGAATATCTTCGTTGAATCCTTTTTCGTTGGTGTATCCAAAAAGGTAAACACCATCGTCTGTTGATTTTACATCGAAGATCTCCTGAGATCCACCAAGGGTGTATACTCTTCCCCAATCAAGGGTTAAAGAAGCCATCGCAAAAAGAGATACTGTTAATACCAATACCAATACAATTTTTGATTTCACCACAATCCCTCCTATCTTTTTATATTTTACTGTCTATAGAATCCTTAAAATTAGCTTTAAAATAAATTTCTAAATTTAAAATTATCTTCGTTAATGTTGGTGATGTTCAAACTGTCTTAGCGCCCCTTCACCCCGCTCACCACCCGGAATGAAAATTACAAAAAAGATTTTCTTCTTTATTATATCATAAAAATTTAAAAATCACACAACAATTTATAGAATACCAAAACTTTTACCTATTTTTTCAAATTTGTTTAAGGCAAAGTCTAAATCCTCTTTACTGTGTAAAGCGCTTATCATTACCCTTATTCTGGCTTTCCCTTTTGGAACGGTGGGATAAACTATGCTAGAGGCAAAAATGCCCTCTTCATATAGTTTTGAGCTAAATTCTTTTGTTTTCTTTTCATCGTAGATCATCACAGGGGTTATAGGGGTTTCAGTAACTCCAATATCATAACCAATTTCTTTTATCTTACCTTGAAAATACTTGGCGTTATCCCAAAGTTTTTTTACTAACTCGTTAGATTCATAAAGTGTTTTTGTTGCTTCTAAAGCTGCAGCTGTTTCTGCTGGTGACAAAGAACTAGAGAATAGAAATGGTCTTGCTTGTTGTTTTAAATAATCGATTAATACCTTTTTACCTGCTATGAATCCACCTACAACTCCAAAGGCTTTTGATAAAGTTCCAATTTCTATATCCACTTCGTCAGTCAAGTTAAAATGATCAGCCACTCCTCTTCCGTTTTCTCCTAGCACTCCTTCTCCATGTGCATCATCCACCATTACTAAGGCATCATACTTTTTAGCTAGTTTCACAATTCCTGGAAGGGGAGCGATATCTCCATCCATACTAAAAACACCGTCAGTTATAATTAATTTTCTCCTACAATTATCTTTTTGAGCTTTAGCAAGTTGTTCTTCCAAAGAGTTTAAGTCTTTGTGTTTCCATATATATCTTTTTGCCTTTGATAACCTAACCCCATCTATTATACTTGCGTGATTAAGTTCATCTGATAAAATACCATCTTCCTCATTTGTTATAGTAGGAATAACTGCTTGATTAGCGTTGAATCCGGATTGGACAACGAGAGTGGCCTCTACTTTTTTGAATTCCGCTAGCTTTTCTTCTAATTCATCATGAATTTTCATAGTCCCAGCTATTGTTCTAACTGCTCCAGGACCTACACCCCAGCTTTTAACAGCATTGATAGCAGCTTCTTTTAGCCTTTCGTTGTTTGCCAAACCCAAATAATTGTTGGAACACATATTTAAAACCTTTTTACCATTAATATTGATCCACGCACCTTGTGCACTTTCAAGTGTTCTTATGGTGATAAGTAAACCAGAATCATCGAGTTTTCTCAAATCTTCTTTCAATTGTTCATAAAAATCCATAATCAAACCTCCTCCTCTTTTGTAACGTTTAAAACTATCTTACCGCTTTTCCCACTGGCCATCAATTCAAAAGCCTCTTCAAAATTTTCAAAGTCGAATTCATGTGTAACGACTTTACTTAAATCCAATTTACGGTACTTCAACCAGTTTAAAGCCATATACCACGTTTCAAACATCTTTCTTCCAGTAATCGTATGAATAGTAAGATTCTTAAAAACCGCGGTATTCATTTCAAACTTTACCTTGCTTTCAGGATAAACCCCCAAGATAGATGCTACTCCTGTGCTTTTTAATGATTTTATACCCTCATTCAGAGCGTTTTCATTTCCTGACATTTCAAGAAAGACATCTGCTCCTAATCCAGAGGTTATTTTTAATACTTCTTCAACTACCGACTTCTCCTTTGGATTTATAACCAAATCAGCCCCCAATGATTTTGCCATATTGATCCGGTAATCAGAAGGTTCACTCACTACAATATAAGCTGCTCCGGATAATTTAGCAATTTCTATCGCCATAGCGCCAATAGGTCCCGCACCAGCAATCAAAACTACCTTACCTCTTAAATCGGCTGCGGTTGTCGTAAAAATTGCATTTCCTAAAGGTTCCATTACAGATGCATATTTCAAAGGTATGCCTTCGTCTATTTTAATCAAAACTTTATCTGGAAGAACAGTGTATTCAGAAAAAACACCATCTCTATCCACTCCTAAGATTTCTAAATTCTGGCATACATGCATGTTACCTGTTCTACACTGATAACAATAACCACAAGGTATATGGCTGTCTGAAACAACTAAATCTCCAGATTTAACGTTTTTAACCTCATTTCCCACTTCGATTACTCTTCCAACAAATTCATGGCCATCGATTTGGGGGAAATGCTTAATTCGGTCTTTTGCCCAATCATTCCATTCGTAAATATGCACATCAGTCCCACATATTGACACTTTCAAAATCTTAATCTTCACATCGTGTGGAGACTGTAAAATTGGTTCTTCTACTTCCACTAGGGATAACCCTTTTCCTGGTTTGGATTTTACAATAGCCTTCATTTTTTCACTCTCCTTTAAAAAATAACTACTATTATATATAGTAACTCACTATGAAATTTTTTTCAAACCTCTGGAGAGTAGATTATAGGCAAAAATAGACAATAATGGGCAATTATCGTCAATTAGAACAAAATTAGTGAATAATTTTATAATTCATAAACCACAATTCCATTTATCAATGTCTTTTCTACAACGCTTCTTGGATCAAAAGGATGACCGCTCCATAACACCAAATCCGCATCTTTGTCTTCATCAATCGTTCCTAAATGCTTTTCTATCTTTAGAATTTTAGCTGGATTTAATGTTAACATTTTTAGCAAATCTTCTTCTTTGGCACCATATCTTAAAGCAGTAGCTGCTTGTATTGAAGCGTGTTCTAAATGAGTTACTGGGTGATCTGACATCAATGAAGCTAAGATTCCCTTCTCATTAATTATTTTTATCGACTCAAACCGCATATCCCTTGTTTCCAGTTTTGTTCTGAAACCTAGTAGAGGTCCCAAAATCAATGGAATATTTTTTTCTTTAATAAAATCAGGGATTTTATAAGCCTCTGTTGCGTGTTCAATAACCAGGTCAAACCCAAATTCTTCAGATAACCTTATCGCAGTTAAAATATCGTCTTTTCTGTGTGCGTGAATCCTTGCTGGAATTTGCTTATTTAGAACTTTCTCGCCAATTTCGAATTTGATATCTGTCTCAGTAAAAGCTTTCCCTTCTTTTTCTGCAGATTTCTTCTTTTCAATATAGTTTCTAACCTTTGTAAAATAATCTCTTATTACTGCCGCATTTCCTAACCTAGTAGAGGGAGTTTTGTTGTAAGAACCATATACTCTTTTAGGATTTTCTCCCAAAGCCATTTTAAGCCCAGCAGGTTCTCTTAAAATAGCTTCATCGGTTAATTGAGAATTTAACTTCAATATAGCCCCCTGCCCTCCAATAGGGTTTGCACTACCTGGCACTATCATCACTGTTGTAACTCCCCCAGATAGAGCTCTTTTGATGGCAGCGTCTTCTGGATAAAAGGCATCAATCGCCCTAACTTGTGGGGTAACTGGGTCTGTGGCTTCATTTCCGTCTTGGTAAGCCGCTCCAACACCCTCCTCAAACAAACCAATATGGGAATGTGCATCGATAAATCCCGGTAAGATATACTTATTTGTTGCATCTATTACCTCTTCTGCTTTAACCTGCAAATTTTCCCCTATTTGCTTGATTATGCCATCTTCTATCAAAATATCACCAACAAATGGTTCTCTAGAAATAGGATAAATGTATCCGTTTTTCAATAAAAGTGTTTTCATAATGTAGTCCTCCTTTTAGTATTATTGACTACTGTCTTAAGAATCTTTATTCATAGCGCCCCGTTGCCCCGCTCCCCACCCTCTAAGGAAAGAGCTCTGGACCCTTCACCCCGCTCCCCACCCTCTAAATAGGGACCTGCGGTCCCTTAAACCGAGGGGAGGGCTCCGCCCTGTGACCCTTTTTAAAACCATTTCTTTAGATTAATTGTTTGAATAGTTTTCTTGTAAGTCGTGTTGGGCCTTTGTTAGAACGCCTCGACCTTACTCCCCACCCTCTAAGGAAAGTGTGAATGTGGGTTCACTTTGTAATACGCCCTAAAGTCTCTAGAAAAACAATAATAATAGATATATTTCTGAGATAACTACATTTCCTAATACAAGTAATAATCCGTATTTAGCAAAATCTTTGAACAAGATAGTTTTATTCTTAAACTGCGTGAGCATTGCCAGTCCAATAATATTTGCAGATGCACCAATTGAAGTTGCATTTCCACCCAAACATGCTCCCATTGCGAGGGAATACCACACAGGGCTCAAATCACTAAAAATACCGGGTTGCACTACTTGTAAATGTTGAACAACGGGAATCATAGTAGCTGTAAAAGGAATATTATCAATGAATCCCGAAATTAAGCTAGCAACAGGTAAAATAAACATAGAGAAAGATTTTACTGAATTGCCTGCAACTTTTACCATGACATTGGATAAATCAGCTATCAATCCTGTTTCTTCCATCGCCCCTGTAATGAGAAATAAACCAAAAAAGAACAAAAGGCTTTCCCATTCAACTTCATTCAAAGTATCCCTCACCTGATTTGGTGCTAGTATTAGTAAAGAAAAGAACCCTGCTATTATGGCGATAGTAGAACTCTCCAAACCTAAAAAGTGTTGAGCCGAAAAAGCAATTATTACTGTTACAAAAAGGATTATAGAAAGGAAAAAACTTCTTTTATCTTCAATTAAATGAGAAGTATCAAAACTTTTTATAGTATCTTTGTCAAATTTGATTTGAAGATCTTTTTTAAAAATGAATATAAAGAGGATATCCATGAACACCAGATTTATTAATGCAATTGGGTACATAACCAAAGCGAATTCTGAAAAAGAAAATCCTGCGGCTGAAGCTATCATTATATTAGGAGGATCACCAATTATAGTTGCCATTCCTCCAATATTCGATGCAAAAATTTCTCCTAAAACAAAAGGTAGATAATTAATATTTAAAGAATCAGTAATAGCAAAAGTCATTGGAATAAAAACTAAAACAGTCGTAACGTTGTCGATAAATCCAGAAAATAAAGCAACCAAAAAAATTAGAGAGATGAATAAAGTATACGTGTTATTTCCGAACAATCTCAACATAGAGAGGCCTAAGAATGTAAATATACCAGTTTTTCTTAAAGTTTCAACAAACACCATCATTCCAAGCAACAATAAGAGGGTGTTATAATCTACATACTCTTTTATTGCACCAATTTGATTAGGGAACACACCTACCCCTAATAGAAAAATAGCCCCCAACATAGCAATAAGCGTTCTATCTATTTTCTGAAAAACCATTCCTACAACAACTATTATGAAGACTATTAAGGATGTTAAAGCATATATTGACATCTAATTCCTCCGAAACGGAACTATTCTTTTTTACAACTGTTCTGAAAGGATTTAATATCCCCAACCAATTATAGTTTAAAAAAAATCTAAAGTCAAATAAATCAAAATTTCCTTTTAATTCCTATAGCAACTGTTAATCATATTGATCAAAATTAAGCATACTAATATTGTATAATTAAATTAAAGATACAGACATTTGGGGTGGGGAGCGTTTTCAAAAATAAGCTTTTGATCTTTAAAGGGTCACAGGGCGGAGCCCTCCACACCTTCGGTGGGTCTAAGGGACCGCAGGTCCCTTCCTTAGAAGAATGAGGAGTAAGATACAGGGCCTTTAAATTAAAAATTAGAATCAAGCTTTTAATCTTAAAAGGGTCACAGGGCGGAGCCCTCCCCTCCGGTTTAAGGGACCGCAGGTCCCTTCCTCAGAAGGGTAGAGAGCGGGTCTAAGGGACCGCAGGTCCCTTTCCTTAAAAGGGTGGGGAGCGGGGCGAAGGGGCGCTAACACAGAGGTTGGTGAATATATGCTCTTTAGTAAATTTATCATCTTAGTTGTTATCTACTATTTACTAATATATGCAATAGGTCGATTTTTTCTAAAAAGAAAAGGTATTTATTTGGGAAATTTAATTTTAGGAATATTCAGTATCGGGATTTCTATCCTTCTTATTTATCTTTCACCAATAAACTTCCAGCAGGCTGGATTTCAAGTGGGAAATTTTAAAAAAGGACTGTTTATGCTTCTAATTTCTTTTATTTTAATATTGGGATCTTTAGTTAGTATGAAAAAGATGTCTCTTTCTGACCTAATGAAGATTCCCTACGGAAGTTTTCAAAACAATAAAGTTATGTTATTACATGTTTGGTTGGTTGTAGGCCCTGCCGAAGAATTATTTTATAGAGGATTTATCCAAGGAAATTTAAAAATGTTTTTACCAGGTTCAATTTTTTCTATTGAATATGCTACGATCATAGCAACAATAATTTTTGTTTTTGCCCATTTAAACAATCTCTTCTTTGGTAGGGAAAACTTAAAGCAATTCTTAAATCTTTTGCCAGGAAGGATCATAATGGGATCGATTTTAGGATACACCTTTCAAATTTCAAATAGTTTGATCTATCCTATCCTAATTCATACCTTTTCAGATGGACTAACTCTAACTTATTTAATTATCTTAAAGAAGCGATCCCTAAATAATTATCACTTATAGATAACAAGTGATTAAATTTTTTATTATTATTAAATTTAATAACAATAAAAATCTTTTATTGTCAATCAAAAACAATCATTACCATTTTTCAAAAACACTCTTGACAAAATCATTTTTTCTGATATATAATTATAATGAAAACAATAATAGACAAAAATAAGGATGGGGAGCTGGGCAAAGGAGCGCTAAAACAAGTTTTTAAATTTCTAATGATGGGAAAAAAGCAATAAAAAAGGAGGCGATGACAAATGTTAGAAAGAAGAAGAGACGATAGAGATGACAGAGAAGATTTGTTATCTCCGTTTGATTTTTTCAACAGAGAGTTTGAAGATTTCTTTAGATCATTGCCTTTTGGAACGACCTCTCGGGGCGAGATGGATGTTTATGAAACTGACGAAGATTACATCGTAGAGTGTGAATTACCTGGTTTAAACAAAAAAGATATAAAAGTTAAATTGAACAACGATCTATTAACTATATCCGCAGAAAAGAAAGAATCCGATGAAGTAAGAAGAGGTAACGTATATAGGAGAGAAAGATATTTTGGTAGGATTGAACGAACTATAAGACTTCCAGAGTACGTTGACAAAGACAAAATCAAAGCTGAATATGAAAATGGAGTTTTAAAGTTAACTATACCAAAAGTTGAGACAGCTAAAGGTGAAGGAAAAGAGATAAAAATTCAATAGAAATGATAATAATTGAAAAGGCAGGCGTAAGCCTGCTTTTTATAATTTTACAGAGTAATTTTAAAGTTATTCTTTACAAGTTCTTAAGAAATTTTAGTCATTTCCACAATTAGAGCATTATTTTATCTTTTTAATAATCATAAATACAAAAAAATGTAAATAAATTTTCTTAATAATTCTTAATTATGGTATAATAAAAAGTAATAGGAACAACACCCAACTAAAAGAGGAGGAGATACCCATGGAGCATATAGTAAAGTTTAACATTGGAGAAGAAGAGATCGAAATCACTGATTTAACTCCTTTTCCAATCTTGCTTTGTGAGTTCTTGTACGAAGGAGATTTTGAGTTAATGAAAGCTGATTTAAAAAATAACTCAAAATTTATTGAAGAAGCAAAGAAAATCGAAAAACTTGTTGAACACTTACCAGGTTTAACCTCCAACTTTGTGATTTATCCTTTCGTCCTTTCCGAATTTTTAGCCTATTTTTCTGAGTTCCAAATCAATTACTCCGACTTAGTACATATTTCCTTGAATGGATTATTCGATACAGTTTTATTGGAAGCCGATAAAAAGAACTTTGACTTTGTGAAAGATGTCGTTGATTTTATACTCAAAATTGATCCTAGTTTCGCTCCTGCCTATGAATTAATGGGCTCAGTTTTAGTAGAAAAAGGAGAAATGGAAGAGGGAGAAGAGTATTTAGAAAAAGCCGTTAAATTAGATCCTTGGAATATAGCTGCTTTGTCTGAATTAGGAGAATTATACTTTAATTTAGGCGAATACGAAAAAGCAGCTGTTATTTGGAAGAAAGAGTTAGAACTCTCTCCTAACAATTATGTAACCTACTTCATGATTTCAGATGCTTACATGCAAAAAGGAAATTATGAAAAAGCCGCCCACGTTTTAGAAAAATTCCTTAATAGATTCCCGAACAGTATATTGGGTAAATATGAGTTATGTACTATTTATGAAAAATTATCAAGAACTACAGAAGCAAATGAACTCAAAGAGGAAATTCTCAATACAACACCTGAATATTCAACCGACATAGAAGTTTGGGCAAAAGTAATGTTTGAAAATGGTAAATATAAAGAAGTTCAAAACTTTTTAGAAAAATATATAGACCAAGATAAAGAAAATGAACACTTTAAATTGCTACTGGTTATCCCCTATTTAAAAGTTAAGAGATTCGATGAAGCCAAAAGTATATACCAAGAAGTAAAAGATAAATACATGTGGTACATCTATGGACTTGAAGAAATCCTGAATAAAAATTTGACCAAAGAAGAACTGGAAGTAATAGAAAAGGTGTAAAAAAAACTGAAAAAAAATAAAAAGGTCTTAATTATCGTTTTATCTTATATAGTTGTAAATATGTTTGTCATAATTACCTCTTTTAACTGGCAAAATTTGCTTTTTGCTAATAGTCTTTTGTATATAGGGTTATATGATTATTTCACCTTTATCATTCCTGATCTAGGAATAGTAGTTATTTTGGCAATTGCATTACTCAACTTTGATTACTTTAATCTTATTTTTACTATCATTACTTTTTTAATTACCTTTTATTATTGGCGAAATGGGAAAATGGGTTTTGGAGACGTGAAATTTCTATCAGTCCTCTCTCTTCTTATTGGTATTTATATATTTCCAGTATTAATTATCAGCATAATCCTAATTATTTTATCGAACACAAAAAAGAAAGTCAATAAGGTTCCATTAGGATTTTATGTAATGTTGAGTACATTCATTTTATATATTTTTAGGGGGGCTTATTATATTTTATGATATTTTCACATCTTTTATAGAAATTCCAGGTATTTTTATCTCACTCGGCATCATATTTTTAATTATCTGGTTAATAAGGAAGAAGAAACTATCTTTTCCTCTTTTAACGGTTTGCATCGTAATCTATGTATTTTCTTCTGGATGGTTTGCAAAAATAATCGTTTTACCATTGGAAAATAGATATCCGCCTGTGGATGTTTCTCAATTGGATAATACTCAAGAAAACGGGGTAATCGTTGTACTTGGAGGGGGAATAATTCCCGAAACTCCAAGAGAAGGATCGGGAGAATTATCTGATAGCGCTATGAAAAGGGTATATGAAGGATTCTTACTTTACAAAAATTTACAGACTCCTATAGTTGTAACTGGCGGGAAACTCCTAGGCACGGAGATACCAGAAGCTCAAATAATGAAAGAAGAATTGCTAAAAATGGGAGTCAAACCAAACGATATATATGTAGAACCTCTTGCCAAAAACACAAAACAAAATGCTGAATTTACACTTAAACTATTGGAAGACGATGAAGTACAAAGAATATATTTAGTCACCAGCGCAATACATTTAACAAGAGCTATGAATTATTTCGAAAGTTACACAAACATCGATGTTATTCCCGTTCCCACAGATTATAAGATTTCCCGAGAAGAATTAAAATGGTATGATTTCTTACCGGATATGAGATTCCTAGAAGCAACTTCTTCTGCTTGGCATGAATATTTGGGATTGGTCAAATTAAAGATCAGTGAGTAAAAATTAGAGCAGGAAAGATTTCAGAACGAAAACTCTTTTATCCTTATAAGTTTGACTGCAGAGTCTAAGGGACCGCAGGTCCCTTACTTAAATGGGCGGGCTGCGGGGCGAAGGGCCTTTAATTAAATATTAGAAACAAGATTTTGATCTTTAAAGGGTTATAGGGCGGAGCCCTCCACCCCGCCGGGTCTAAGGGACCGCAGGTCCCTTCCTTAAAAGGGCGGGCTGCGGGGCGAAGGGCCTTTAATTAAATATTAGAAACAAGATTTTGATCTTTAAAGGGTCACAGGGCGGAGCCCTCCACCCCTCGCTGGGTTTAGGGACCGCAGGTCCCTTACTTAAATGGGCGGGCTGCGGGGCGAAGGGGCGCTATATAACAAACTTTCAAAGGAGGCTAAAAAATGTTCGAAAACAACAAAACACCTTACGATTTTACCAATTATATAGTGAACACATTGAAATTATCTCCTTCAAATACTGCAATATTGTGTGTTGATTGTCAAAATGGATTTACTGAAAGATGTCCTAACGAACTTCCAGTAACTGGAACAAATGAAGAGTGGATAGATCAATTAAACGAGTTTTTGACTTTAATGAAAGAGAAGAATTTTAAGATTTTTGCCAGTATGGATGATCACCCTGAAAATCACATATCTTTTGAAAAATGGCCTCCTCACTGTATAAAAGGTACTTATGGGAATCAACTATTTATAAATACTTATGATTTCGTTATAAAAAAAGGCATAGAAATAGATGGGGATAGCTATTCAGCATTTTACAAAGACATTGAAAGAAAAATTGAATCAGAATTAGACGAACTTCTGAGAAAGCATAAGATAGAAAATTTAGTAGTTTTAGGCTTAGCAGGAGACGTATGCGTAATAGCAACGATAGAAGACGCCTTAAAACGAGGATATAGGGTATTCCCAGTAAGCCAATATATAAAATCTGTTAACAAAAAGGATATTAAAGAAATCGTTGAGGAAAAATTTGGTAGAATGATCTAGATTTAAAAAAATACGGGGAGCAACCCCGTATTCTTGGTCGGAGCGACTGGATTTGAACCAGCGACCTTCAACACCCCATGCTGACGCGCTACCAACTGCGCTACGCTCCGGTTTACTTCAAAAAAATTATATCATATTTTCGAAAGAACGTCAAATTTTTATGAAACATTCTGTTTTTTCAATTGATAGGGTATCACTAGGTAAAATATTCCAAGTATGCTAGTTATTATTCCAAACACAAAGAACAAACTTTTCAATGAAAAAAATGTTGCCATTATCCCTGCAAAAGCATAAGAAAAAGGCCTTAACGAATTATCTATCGTTGATCGCAACGCAAAAACTCGTCCCCTTGTGTTTTCAGGGGTAATTCTTTGAATCAAAAGATTTTCATTAATATTTCCTATCTCAGTCATAACACCTAACATCAACAAAGCAATCAATACGTAAATATAACTGTTAACTATACCAAGAGAAGCCAGGAATACTCCTGCCAAAACTGAGGATAACATTAGTGCTACGTACTTCATTTTTATCTCTTTAACGGATGATAGAACTAGGGCGGAAATAAAAGAGCCTGCTCCCAACATCGTTTGCATAATTCCATACTCACCAGGACCTACTTTCAGTATCTCACTAGCCAACACAGGTAAGAAAACGAATATAGTGGTTCCAAAAAAATCATCTAATGTCTCTAAGGTTATCAACCCTTTAAGTTGAACATTGGACCATATCACTTTAAAACCATCTTTTATATCCGAAAAAACCAAACCAGTTTTCCTAACTTCCTCTTCTTTTCTACCTTTTTCTTCTGCTTTTATAAACATTTCAGAGACTGCCGAGAAAATAAAAGTCATTCCATCGATTAAAATTGCCCATTTTATTCCCACTAAAGACACAATCACACCGCCGATAGCCATCCCAATAAGTTGAGAAAGTCTATCTGTCATTGAAATCATGGCGTTAGCTTGAGAAAGCTCATTATCGTTTACCATAATCGGAATTAAAGACAACAAAGCAGGACCGAATAAAGTACCACAGATCTGTAATCCAAAAATGGTTATTATCAATACCCAAATTTGATAAAAATATGTTCCAAAGAAAATACCCAGTAAAATAAGGATTCCGCCACTGATTAAATCTGTTATCACAAGGATATTTTTCTTTTTCCATCTATCTGCCCAAACACCTGCAAAAGGAGAAAAGATAATATTCGTAACAGCTACAGTACTTAAAACAGAACTAACTGCACCTACCCCGCCTATCTCAGCTGCAGCCGACCAAAGAATAGCTATGATAAAAATAGCAGATCCGACACTGGATACTAGCCTACCGAAAAACAAAAGTAAAAAGTTATGGTTTTTTATTAAAAGTTGTAACCCGCCGGTTGAATTTGACATTTTATCTCCTCCTTTAAGATTTTCAATACAATAATAAATATCCTACAAAGATTATAATATATAACATTAAAAAAGTCAAGTGTTTTATTAAAATTTTTAAAGTTATTGATTAATTTGCATAAAAAAGTAACTCCCGCATTCTACTTCGGGAGTTACCTCATAAGAGAAATTATTATTCCAATTCTTCAAACCTTGTTTCAAGCCTTTTTAATACTCCTGGGAGGGTAGTATATTCCATCTCTTCAGGTGGAAGCCTATGTGGCTCGAAGGGACCTTGTAACCTTATGTAATCTGCTAATTCCAAAGCTTTTTTCCGAGAGAGGTCAAAAGCAAGATCATCAAATAAATCTATAGGACCGATAAAATTACCGTGACTTATCTGAAAGCCTGCTGCAATTACCCGAGGTGGTCCATCAAACCGTGTACATTGAGCGTCTTTGAATGAAACGGGCATTAAAGGGCCGTTATGTGAACCACGCATCCAGCCGCTGACTAAATAAGGTACGCTAAAGGGTTCTAAAACCTCTCCCAAAGCCGGTAAGCCTGATTGTGCTCTAACCAATGCAACTGGATCGTCCTTTCCCACATATTTTTCAGCGATAAAGAACAGCTTTTCTGTGCTTATGACTGCAACGGGTTCATCTTTAGGCAGAGGGCTAGAATCCTTGGGAAAAACCCTTTTTATAACATATTTGCTTTTTGCACCTATCAAAGATAATAAAAGATATAAATCTTCTGGACATTTGAGAAAAATTCTTTTCCTTTCTTTTATATTCCACACTTCAAATATAAATCCATCAATTAGCAAAGGATCAATAATCAATCCTGCAGTATTGAATGGATCCGCAAAAATTTTGTATATGGGGAAGTTAAAAGAACCTGGTTCTGTTTTATCCATCATAAATGCAACTAAAGTTTCAGACCCTCGTTCTGTAAATTCCATTTCTGCTATGCCTGGCCCCATTCCTTTAATATTTCCGCTAAATGCATCTGATAGCAAATCTTGACCGGCACCGTGTAACTTTAACTCTTTCGCAATCTTGGTTGCTGCTTCAAAAGTTTCCCAAGCGAGTTTATGAATTTCTTCAGAATCAATCCCCTTTCCATGACTCATAAGTAGTTGTAAATCATCACCTACGTGTAAAACTCTGTAATCTATCAACAATCCGTTTTCTTTTGCCTCCTGTAAGCACTCAGAGGCCTTTTCTTTAAGTTTAGGATGTACAGTTGAATGACCTGGAATTCCTCCAACATCTGCTTTAATTAAACTTACAGTAACTTTTCCCATCTTGTTATCACCTCCACCAGTAATTTATTAAGGATATTTAGGAACTCAAAAACTTTTTATGTAATTCTCCACCACTCTGCTCCCCCAACTATATTTTTCCAACCTTCAATTTAATTATATGTGAATAAAATTGTTTAGTCAAAGACGATTATTCCTATTTATAGCTGATTATAACTTTTTAGAGGCGATCCTGGGCAGTATGAAAAAAATTTCATAGAAATCATATTTGTCATAAAAATTGAACAATTTTCAAAAACAAGAAAATCAATTTTGTAAAAACTCAAAAATATTATAAAATTAGACATAGAAAGAAATACTGAGTATTTTCTTTTTTGTAAGAAAGGTGAATGATCGATGGGTTCTTTTTTATGGGTTCTTGAATCAACAGAAAAATACAGATTCCCTTACAGGGTAACTATCAGAAAAGGAGAAAAAATAATATTATCACTATTCGTCCAGGACAAATGGCCAGGTGCTGGTAAGCATATCTTTTGCATGAGAGACACAGAAAAACCATCGAGCAATTACCAAGAGATTGAAAGAGTTCCTATTATATCAATAAATCGCTACGGAAAAAGGTTGTCGGTAGTTCTTGACAGAGCGCAAAACAAAAGATGCGACTTTCTCTTTTTAAAAAAGAAGTATAAAAATAAAGAAGGAGAATACGAACAGATATTTTGGAGAACGGAACAAGGACTAAAAGAACATCGCCCTAAAGTTAAATTAACAGCAAAAGGGAATCATCATCTTCATATATTGATCGACATAAATGAAAGATATCCATGGAAATTTGCCAATTGTAGCGTTAAAAGAGCGCAGCTCAAAGCCGGCGATTATGCCTTACTAAGTGAAAGCGGCATAATAGCTGTTGCTGAAAGAAAAACCTTTACCAATTTTATAGGAGACATTGGGAATTTGCCTCTTCTGCACATGAAGCTTGGTGAATTAGCTAAATACAAACATTCTGCTTTCGTTGTTGAAGCAAATTACTCCGATTTTTTGAATCCCAGTAAGCTGAAGGTGTACACACCATCCTATTTGTCTAAAGTTTTAGCTGAGATTTTTGCTTATCATCCTGGGTTTCAAATAATATTTGCTGGAAACAGGAAATTGGCAAATGAATGGACTTTACGGTTCTTTCAAGCGGTCATGTCACATGAAAAGGATAACATCCCAACTATTGTTTCAGAAGTGGCATCTAAATATGAAACTAAAAAAGATTTTACAGGGGGTATATACTACGATATAAGAAGAGAAATACTTGAAGCTACTGAGGATACTTTCACTATAAATGAACTTAGGAAAAAATTCCCATTAACTTCTGATACTAAAATCAGAAAGGTATTGAGCGATCTCAGAGAAGAAGGTTATATAGAAAACTTTGGCAAAGGCAAAAAAAGTGTGTGGAAAAAAACATAAATTAACTCAGAAAAAATAAAATGTTGGAGGTCTTATGATTTGAAAATTGAGTATGATTGTATTCCATGTATATGTAGACAAGTTCTCGAGGCAAGTAGAATGGCAGTCGGTGAGGACAGAAAAATTATTAGAGATATTTTGAATGAATATGCTCGAATGATCCCAGATATCACCGATGATGACTCTGCTCCTCAAATAGTTACTAGAATTCAGAATTATATAAAACAAAAAGCAGGAAAGGACGATATATATTTAGAATTCAAAGAAAAAAATATAAAAGCTGCTCAACAATACTATCCAACTATAGAAAAGTTAGTTAAAAGTTCAGAAGATCCATTATTATCGGCTTTGATAATGTCAGCAGTTGGAAATTCTATAGATGCGGGGGTTAGCTTAAACGTTGATATAGAGGATAACGTCAAAAGAGCCATTGAAAACGGGTTTTCACATAGTGATTACCCTTTTTTTAAAGAACAATTATCTAATGCCAACAGTATACTAATTATAGCCGATAATGCCGGTGAAGCTGTTTTTGATAAGTTACTCATTCAAGAGTTATTAAAGTATAAGGTGAATCTTACTTATGCGGTCAGAGACAAGCCCATTTTAAACGATGTCACCATGAAAGAAGCAAAGAATATAGGAATTGATAGATACTGTTCTTTAATATCAAGTGGCTGTGATACCCCTGGAATAGTATTAAAAAACGCAAGTAAAGAGTTTCTACAAATATTTTCAAATGCTGATATTATAATCAGTAAAGGTCAAGGAAATTTAGAAGGATTATTGGATGAAAGTAAGCCTATTTTCTATTTATTAAAAATCAAATGTCACGTTATTGCAAAGCGGCTCAACGGTGGTCTAAAAACAGGCGATTTTGTATTCAAATATTACTAAAATATAAGGAGAGATACTATGAAGATAGCATTAGGCATAAAAGGAAACAGTGTAAACAAAGCACATTTTGGAATGTCTGAAAAATATAGAATATATGAATTAGAGGATGGCATGCTGAATTTTATTGAGGAAAGAATAAACGAGAACTTTACTCAGCACAAACATTCAGAAGTTGAAGATATAATGAAAATCCTTTCGGATTGCAATGTTTGGGTAGCAAAGTCCATGGGGAAAAAGTCTAAAGAAGTAATCATGGAATTGGGATATACTCCCCTTATAATTAACTCTGACTCAATACAAGAAGCCGAAAAGGAAATTGTGAAAGCATTAGACCACAATTGAAAAAAATTGATTTTATCAAGGTTCGATTTTCACGCTTCTTCATTAACAGGTTTAGGATTAAAGGTTTCTTCTGGTGCAATTTTTAAAAAGAGAATAATTACAATAACTGATACTATGCTTGCAAACAGTGTAATTTGATATCCCCTTATTAAATCTAAAAGAATACCATATATCTGTGCACCAACAGGTACAGCTCCTTGAGCAATCAATCCCACAACCGTAAAAACACGAGATCTTACGTTGGTTGGTGTCATTCTTTGCAGGTTGGTATCAATAGGTATATTTATAAAAGCATTGCTCACGCCTATTACCATAAGGTTTATGTACAAAATTATTAAGAAGGTCCATGATGCACCTCCGAATTTGGTAACGATATTAGGAAAAAATAAACCTGAAATGATGAATAACATAATTGCCTCTACTGTTAAACCGAGTGTCACCGATTTTTTCGGATTATTTTTAGAAAAAATAGTACCAATTAAAATACTGCCAATTAGTATCCCCACGGTAAAAGAAGATTGTGTGATTCCATACTGTTCGCTCGTAAATCCAATTTCTTGCCTTAATACATAAGGGAGCACAATCGTAAGAATCGGTGCCAATAAAAAATTGACAATCATTACAAACAAAAGCAATTCTTTCAAACCTTTTCTTCCCTTTATAAAAATTACTCCCTCTTTGATGTCTGAAAACATGGATTTAAAAGATATTTTCTGCTTACCTTCAAAATGTGGTACGTAAGTAATAAACATTTCGCTTATAGCAGAAATAACGAAAGAAATTCCATTTATAAGAAACACAACTTTTATTCCGCCAAATCCATATATGATTCCTCCAAGGATTGGTCCTATAATTCTAGAAACACTATTTATTGAAGAATTTACCGAATTAGCTTTGGTGAGGAAATCAATAGGAACTAAGTCGGGAAACATTGCCTCGGTTGAGCCGCCAAAAAAACTGTCTAATATAGAAATAAATACTTGGGCAGTGAAGATAAAGGCGATGTTCATCCAACCTTGATAGGCTGAATATGCCATAAAAAGTATAATTATCCCTCGTAAATAATCCAAATTCACCATAATTTTCTTTCGATTTCTTCGATCTCCCAAAACCCCTGCTATCGGTGAAAAAATCAAGCCTGGCAGCATGCTTAAAAGAGAAAATGTACCCATAAGGGTTCCAGATCCGGTAAGATCAAGAATATAAAGCGGTAAAGCAATCATTTGTACACCAGTTCCTATTAAAGATACAAGCCTACCTGCGGAATATAACAAAAAATTTCTTTTTTGCTCATTTGTCATTAGAATTTCCCCCTGTTTTGATCTTTTTTATTGCCTTTAGAAACTCTAAAACTTCTTTAATAGCGCCCCTTCGCCCCGCTGCCCACCCAAAAGGAAAAGTTTCTTCTGTTCTTTCGCCCCGCTGCCCACCCATTTAAGGAATAGGAGACCCGCGCTAATTCTCCCCGAAGCTCAATTTACAAGGAAATAATTATTATAATTTTAACATATATTTTTAGGTGTTTCAAACTCGTTTAAGCTCCTTGTCAAATACGGGTTACTGACTTCTTTCATGCGTATTTTTTCCAAAAAATTCTTCATTTCTAACTACTTTTCAATTTTTTAAGAATTATCTAGATTTTCAAAGAGCATTTTGGTTAATTATTCAATATTTGAAAAACGCCCATGTTGGGCGTCTTTTCAGAAATTAGGTTCTCTTGAAAATAATGGCTAATCAGTCTTTCATACAACCAACTGGCTTTCTATTACTTCTTTGTAAATGTGGGATTTTTTTAGTAACTCTTCGTGTGCTCCTTCTCCTCTTATCTCCCCATCTTTCAATAATATCACCTTGCCAGCTTTTCTTATCGTCGATAATCTGTGGGATATTATTATCAGAGTCATCTAGTATTCTTTCAATTCATCGAATATTTCTTCTTCAGTTTGTGAATCTACCCCTGACGTTGCTTCATCCAATATCAATACCTTTGGTTCCCTTATCAATGCTCTTGCTATTGCTACTCTCTGCCTTTGCCCATCAGATAACTTACTTCCCCTTTCTCCCACTACCGTGTCGTATCCTTCATCTAAAAGCCCTATGAATTTGTCTACCTTCGCTTTCTTTACCGCCTTCATGAATTCCTCTTCAGTAAATTTATCATCCAACATTATGTTTTCTTTGACCGTCATGTTGAATAAGGGTTCATTACCCCTTCGTTTTGTGTTTAAAGCCATCTTTCATCTTTTCCTTGAACCCCTTTCGGGGTGTTCTTTTACCTGGAGAGTATTCACGCTGTTTTTAATAAAAGCATTAAACCACAAATGATAAATTGATTTTATCAAGGTTTGACTTTTATACTTCTTCAGTAACAGGTTTGGGATTAAAGGTTTCTTCTGGTGCAATTTTTAAAAAGAGGATGGTTACAATAGCTGATGCTATGCTTGCAAACAGTGTAAGTTGATATCCCCTCATTAAATCTAAAAGAGTGCCAAATATCAACGAGCCAACAGGTATAGCTCCTTGAGAAATCAACCCCAAAACTGTAAAAACACGAGATCTTACTTTGGTTGGTGTCATTTTTTGCAGGTTGGTATTAATAGGTATATTTATAAAAGCATTACACACGCCTATAAGCATAAGGTTTATGTACAAAATTATTAATAAAGTCCATGATGCACCTCCAAAATTGGTAACAACATGTGGAAAAAATAAAGTTGAGATAATGAAAAACATAATTGCCTCTGCTATTAAACCAAGTGTCATCGATTTTTTGGGATTACTCTTATAAAAAATAGTGCCAATTAAAATACTGCCAATTAGTATCCCTAAGGTAAAAGAAGATTGTGTGATTCCATACTGTTCGCTCGTAAATCCAATTTCTTGCCTTAATACATAAGGAAAGACAATCATAAAAATTGGTGACATTATAAAATTGGCAATCATTGCAAACAAAAACAGTTCTTTCAAACCCTTTCTTCCTCTTATAAAAACTAAGCCTTCTTTGATGTCTGAAAACATGGATTTAAAAGATATTTTCTGCTTACCTTCAAAATGTGGTACGTAAGTAATAAACATTTCGCTTATAGCAGAAATAACGAAAGAAATTCCATTTATAAGAAACACAACTTTGATTCCCCAAAATCCATATATGATTCCTCCGAGGATGGGTCCTAAAATATTAGAAACACTATTTATTGAAGAATTTACCGAATTAGCTTTTGTGAGGAATTCAATAGGAACCAAGTCTGGAAGCATCGCACCGGTTGAGCCACCGAAAACACTGTCTAATATAGAAATAAATACTTGGGCAGTGAAGATAAAGGCGATGTTCATCCAACCTTGATAGGCTGAATATGCCATAAAAAGTATAATTATACCTCGTAAATAGTCCATATTCACCATAATTTTCTTTCGATTCATTCGATCTCCTAAAACCCCTGCTATCGGTGAAAAAATCAAGCCTGGAACCATGCTTAAAAAAGTAAATGTACCCATAAGCGTCCCAGAGCCTGTAAGATCAAGAATATACAGTGGTAAAGCAATCAATTGTACGCCACTTCCTATTAAAGATACAAGCCTACCAGTGGAGTATAGCAAAAAGTTTCTTTTTTGCACTTTTGTCATAGAATTTCCCCCTGTTTTAATCTTTTTTATTGCCTTTAGAAACTCTAAAACTTCTTTAATAGCGCCCCTTCGCCCCGCTTCCCACCCTATAAGGAAAGAGAATCTTTACCCCTTCGCACCGCAGCCCACCCATAAGGAAAAGTTTCTTTTGTTCTTTCGCCCCGCTGCCCACCCATTTAAGGAAGGTGGAGAAGGGTTTCCTGCTCCCCATCTCACCCATTTAAGGAGGGGAGAGTGGGATTTCCTGCTCGCCCACCCATATTCTTTTACTTTTACAATTTTCTGATGTTTTCGAGATAAACCTGCCATAATTCATCAGATAGTAAATCATAAGCCGTGTAATAAGATTCTACCTTTTTAATTTTTTTCTGTGGTCTTCTCAACATTTTTATAACCCCCTTTAATTATTTTAAACATAATTCGAAGATTTCACAAAAATTATAACAGATAAAATAAAAATTGTCAAGTAAAAAAGTAAAAAAATTCAATAATTTTTATATTTTTACTAAAAATTTTTGAATTTACTTATTGTATAGAGATTTAAAATTGGTGTATATACCTGTTTAACGAAAAAAGCTAAAATAAATTACGAATATGGTTCGGGAGGAGTAAGTGGATGTTAGAAAATCAAATTGGTTTAGCTCCGATGGCGGATTATACTGATTACCCTTTTAGGGAAATTTGCAGAAGATTTGGGGCTGATTTTACTTTTACAGAAATGATTTCAGTAGATTCCATAATAAGGGAAAATGAAAAGGTTGAAAAAATGCATCCCCAAAAGGGTGAGGCTAATATAGGCGTGCAACTTTTTGGCAACGACACAACAAAATTTGTCGAAGCAGCTAAAGCTGTCCAGAGTTTAGCTAGTTGGATCGATATAAACGCTGCTTGCCCTGTTAATAAAGTTGTGAAAAAAGGTTCAGGGGCAGCTTTGTTAAAAGATCCAAAATTATTGGGAGATATCGTTTTTACTCTTAAAAAGAGTATTGATTTACCCGTAGGAGTAAAGGTAAGATTAGGATACGATCAAATAAATATTGAAGAAGTGGCTCAAACAGTCCAAGAAGCAGGTTCTGATTATATTATTGTTCATGGTAGAACTCGGTCACAAATGTACAGTGGAATTGCAAATAGAGAAGTAATAAAAAAGTTAAAGGAGAAGATCCGTATTCCTTTAGGGGCTAGCGGTGATGTGTTCAGCAAAAAAGATATAGATGATTATTTGTTGAATTATGGTGCGGATTTTGTTTTAGTTGCAAGGGGCGCGATTGGTAACCCTTGGATATTCACAAAGAATAATTATAATCCAACTTTAGATGAGAGAATAGATACTTGTTTAGAACACTTGAAACTTACGATTGAGTTCTATGGTTCAGAGGTTTATGCAGTAAAAAAATTCAGAAAAGTATTAATGAAATACTTTTCTGGTATTGAAGGCTCAAAGGAGGTAAGAAGAAAGTTGCATTTACTTTTAACTTATAATGATGTCGCCGAATTGGTTTATACAACATTAAAATATTAATAATTATGCTATCTCATCAAGTAATATACCTTGAACATCGTTTAGGGCTTTGGCAAGTTTGACGGACACTTCAGGTGGTATCTGTCTTATAATTTCCTTGCTGTCTTTATCTATAATTTTTACAATAATAATATCCAAATCCCTTTCTATTTCAAACTTCGCCTCTCCTCTGAATATTTTGGATAACTTTTTTAATCTATCTTCAATTATTTTAGTGACTTTGTCAAGTTCGTCTGGCATAACCTCTTCTTTTTGAATCGGCTGGTTTGAATTTTCAGGATTTTTCAGATTGGCATTCGCCATTTCAATGTGCTGTCTATTGGCTATAGGATTGTTAATGGAAAAATCTTCTTTACCCCCAATGTTTGATATTCCCATAATATCACCCGACCTTGAAATTATTATTCACTTTTTTATCGACTGATATTTAATAAACTTTAATATTTAAAAAATTACATTATAAACATGGCGTCACCAAAGGAAAAAAATCTATATTTCTTTTCTTTTGCAATTTCATAAGAGTTCATTATAAAATCACGACCAGCAAACGCTGAAACAAGAAAAAGAAGTGAAGATCTGGGTAGATGAAAATTGGTGATTATGGCATCAATTATTTTAAATTCAAATGGTGGGTAAATATATAGATCTGTTCTACCAGCGAGTTTGTCAGGATTTCTGGCAATAGTTTCGAGCGTTCTAACAACCGTTGTTCCTGTGGCTATGACCCTTTTACCATTAGCTTTGGCTCTGACTATATCTCGAAGTACACTTTTTGATACAGTATAATACTCTTCGTGTATTTGGTGGTTTCTAATGTCTGGCTCTTTAACGGGCCTAAAGGTTCCTAAACCGACATGAAGCGTAACTTCAGTGAAATTTACGCCGTAATCAGTGAGCTCTTTTATTAACTCCTGGGTGAAATGTAAACCAGCGGTTGGTGCAGCCACCGCACCATTGTTTTTTGCGTAAGTAGTTTGATATTTTTCTGGATCGTCAATCTGTTTTTTTATGTAAGGCGGTAAAGGGACTTCGCCAATTCTTGGCAATTTTGAAAAAAAGTTTGGATCGTCAAATTCTAAAATTCTAGAACCATCTTCCAAATGTTCTACTACCGAGCAAACTAAATTGTCTTCAAAGATAAGTTTGTTACCTTTTTTTATCTTTCCACCAGGCTTTACCAAAGCTTTCCATGTTTTATCGTTTCCATTTTTTTCTAAAAGTAAAACTTCAACTTTTGCACCTGTTTCCTTTTTACCGTATAATCTCGCAGGGATAACTCTAGTATTATTTAAAACAAGCAAATCGCCAGGTCGTAAATAATTTTTTATATCCCTAAAAACTTTGTGTTCGATACTTTTTACTCTTCTATTTAGCACCATCAACTTGCAGCTATCCCTTGGTTCAACAGGTTCTTGGGCTATAAGCTCTTCAGGTAATTCGTAGTTATATTGCTCTAAGTCGAAACTTTGTTCACTCATCGATAAACCTCCGCAGTTCCAATAATTTGTCTTTATCAAACTGATATTCATTATATTTATCCTGTGAAATCATGTAATAACCAAGTTTATTACTAAAATGAACGATCAATTCATCCGCAGGTGATTCAAAGTAAATCCTCTTTTTTTCGGACATTTTTTTTAAAATGTCCTTGTCATCCTCGCTTTTTAAAACGTATTCAATGTTTTTATCGAATACTATTATTGCAGGGAAAAACGTCATATTTTCTATGTAGAGATTATCCAATAAATCAACCAATCTAACTATACTTTCTTGATCGTTGTACCTTACAACGTTACTACCATCGATAATAACACCTTTAATCGATCCTTTGCTCATAAGCCTATAATGGTAGTAAGACACGTTTTTAAGATGAAGTTCCACCATCTGTTTTTCGTAAGAACCTAAACTTTTAAATATTTCTTTTATTTTTTTGTACAATGAGATCTTTGTATCAAGAGGGTCAATGCTTAGGATCTCGTCTATGAGGTCTTGTACAAAAGGAGTTTTCACATCTAAAGGTATGTATGTTATTAGTGCGTATAAGTCTATAAAATCTTTAAAATCCAATCTTTTCAATATAACTTGAGGATTGTAAAACTCAACCCCGTACTTTTTTAGTTTTTCATTGTAGCTACCAGGTGGAAACTTATCAGGAAAAAGTAAAAATTTCAGGTTCTCGATCGTTTCTTCTTTTAACTTGTAATAGCTTTTTAAATCATTGAATCTATTCTCTTTTGGTTTTTTTAAAATATGCATTATCAGAAATTGAAAATCGTTTATATGTTTTTTCGGTATTTTTAGTTCGGCATCTTTTCCTAAAACTCTGTATATCCAAAACATTTTTCTTTCGTTTAATTCTCTCGGTTTTCGGAGAATTGCATTAGCTTTTTCAACTATTTTTCTAGTTTTTTGGCTATGTTCTTTGTAATCTTTTTCTGAGATAACGTTAAAAATCCTTTGAATTGACACAAAACTACTGCTCCTTTTCTATATTAGCCTCCATCTCTTTGTACTTTTCACCAAATCCTTCGATTTTTACATCCCTATACTTAATATCTTCATTGTAAGCAATATGAATCTCCAATCTTTCTTCGGGGGTTAAATAATCCAAAAAGTTCGCCCATTCAATTATATATACCCCTTCAGGATCCAAAAAGACATCCAAATACTCTATCTCTTGAGGATCGTTTAACCTATACAAATCAACGTGATATATAGTTGGATTTGTATCATATACCTTTACTAGAGAAAAAGTAGGGCTTGTCACGTTTATTGGGCTTTTGCTCAAACTGTTAACTATATACGATGTCAATGTGGTTTTCCCCGTTCCCAGATTGCCAAAAAGTAATAATTTTGCACCAGGGAAAAGATATTTAGAAATAGTTTCTCCTAATTTTTGGATTTGTTTTAGGTTGAGTTTGTTGTAAGATATTATAGGTTGTTCACTCCCCAACTACATTTTTCTTTTAGAAAACAATTAGAACATTTAGGCGTTTTTTTACAGTAAACTTTTGAATGTTTAACTATCAACGCATGGTATTCGTTGTAAAGCTGAACATCTTTTGTCAGGTTTTTCTCAAAGAAATTTTGAAACTCATCGTATTCTCTAGACAATATTAAACCCAATCGTGAAAACATTCTTTTCGTATAAGCATCGATCACAAAAACCGGCATTTCAAAGGCGTATAAAAGTATCGAATCAGAGGTTTCTTTTCCTATTCCTTTTATGCTTAACAATTCTTCCCTTAAAGAGGTTACACTTTTATTTTTAATCTTATCTGTATCATAATTATATTTTTTTAACCATTCTAAGAAGTTTTTCAAACGTTTACTTTTGAGATTGTAAAAACCGGAAGATCTTATTAATTGAGCCAAATCATCTTCTTCGATTTTAGATAGTTTTTCTGGTTCTAATAGATCGCGTTGCTTCAAATTTTCTATAGATTTTTCGACGTTGTTCCAGGAAGTATTTTGTGTTAAAATAGCCCCCACAGTCACTTCGAACCAATCGTCTGCGGGCCACCAATGCTGCGGACCATAATAATCGTAAAGATCCTTGTATATTTCATATACTCTATTCAATATTTAATTTCTACCTCCATATTAGATGTTCAGGTGTTTCTCCTTCCAAAGCTTGAATGATATCTTTTGCTACCATCTGAGCCATTCGACTTCTCGTCTCGTGTGATGCAGATCCAATGTGCGGTGTTAGTACTACATTATCTAAATCTTTTAATCCAGGTGTCAATTGAGGTTCATTCTCATACACATCTAACGCTGCACCTGCAATCTCTTTATTTTTTAATTTTTCGTATAGCACTTGTTCATCAATTACTGGACCTCTTGCCGTATTAATAATAAAGGCAGATTTCTTTAATAGCGATAATTTTTCTCTATCCAACATATGATAAGTCTCGTCAGTTAAAGGCACATGTAAACTCACATAATCAGAAACCTTCAAAAGTTCATCAAGCGGTAAATAAGCGGCATTCGAAGCCCTTTCTTCTTCGCTGGAAAGGCGATGCCTCTGATAGTAATAAACTTTCATGTTGAACCCTATTGCCCTTCTGGCAACCGCTTGACCTATATTTCCAAATCCTATGATACCCAAGGTTTTGCCGTATACATCGGTTCCTAAAAACAATTCAGGCTTCCAACCATCAAATTTACCTTCTCTTGTAAAGGCATCAGACTCTACGATTCGTCTGGCAACAGCTAACATCAAAGCCCAGGCTAAATCAGCGGTGGTTTCGGTTAATACATCAGGGGTATTAGTTACATATATTCCTAACTCTTTTGCCTTTTGGATATCGATGTTGTTGTATCCAACAGCGTAATTTGCGACGATTTTTAATCTATCCTTACCTGCTTCTAACACTTCACTATCGATCGGATCTGCCAACATCGTAATTAATGCGTCAGATTCTTTTGCTATTTCTTTTAGTTCTTCTTTGGTGAGTAGCTTATCCTTTGGATTAACCCAAATATCATACTTACCTTTTAGCAAATCTATACCTGCTTCAGGGATTTTGTAGGTTATTGAGACTTTTTTCATTTTTTAACCTCCTAAATTGAGATTATGCATTTTAATGCCTTAGACTGTAAAAGTTTTATAGCGCCCCTTCGCCCCACAGCCCGCCCATAAAGATGAATTGAAGAGGGCTTTGCTCCTTAGAATATTCTTGAATATGCTATTTAATTATATCATATTAAAAAGCTGAGGATATGGTGTCATTTGTTTGCAGTATTGTGCAAACAAAGATCTTTTAAAAAAAGAGATATCTAATATGATCTAATGCGAGAATTTTTCAATTAAAATTTGCCAATAATTTCCACAAACTCTTCTCTTTCTTCCCCTTCAAAAACATAAAAAGAAATAGCAGAAGGTTTTCTTTTCAACGTATATTTTTTCACGAATGGATTAATCTCTTTTGGTACTTTCGGTGTGAATTCTTTTGGTATATCCTTTAAATCATAGTACCTACCGTAATTCATTATGAACTTTTCTACTGTCTTTTTTTGTCTTATATCAAGATCAATGTAATTTTCTATAAACTCTTTTAAATTCTTTTTATTCAAGTCCTTCATAAACCTTTTTACAACTTCTTTCCTTCCCAAATAAAAAGGATGTTCGTTGAAGGTTATATTTTTGTTTGTGTGGATTTCTGGTTCTTGAATGTTTGTTAGTAAAGAATCAAAATCTATCTTTGGATTTCTTTCAAAGGTAGAGTTTATCAGCTCTTTCGTGTAGTAATCACATCTTTCTTCAGTTAAACTGTCATCTTCTATCTCTTTAATTACCTTTTTTAGATCAATCTCTTCTTTGTAGTAATGAGCGAGGTAAGATGTAAAGAGTTCTGATATTTGTCTTTTTTGTGGAAGGTTTTTAAACTTTTCAAGGTTTATCTCAAACTTTTTATCTATATCCTTCTTTTTCAGTTCTTTGATTATACATATAGGTGTGGATGTGGTGATTTCAAACTCAAGAGCATCTATTATGTTTCTCAAGGTACTTGGTTGAATGTGCTTTGTCTTTGCAGATAAAAACTCTTTTAATGTTCTTTCAGAAATGTTTATTGAATCTATGGGTGTCTTTTCTTTTCCTATCTCTTTCCTTATGAAAGCCCTCAGCGTTTTTGTATTTAAGTAATTTCTATTTCTATTTCTATTCCTAATATTCAAAACAAAACATCTGACATCGTGAATGGTATATTCAAACTCATTCCATATTATTTTTTTCTTATCACCACTCAACGATGAAACTAAACGTGAGAAAATAAAAGCGGTCTCATAAACCAAAGGATCGTTGTTATTCTTCTGTACTTGAAACATAGTATCGAGGGAATTAAAAACATTAAAGTTATCATCATCGAAATAGTAACCAAGATAGAATCCCAATGGAAAAATAAAAACTAAAGCCTTTTCTTTGTTTGTATCTTTCAACCACCAACATATATTATTTAAAGCTTGTACCATGCCAGAAGGATGTGGAATAGTTTTTAAAACCTTAAATGCTTCAACGTTCAAAGAAACTGCTTCTTCGTATCTTTCTTCGTTCTTTTCCCCTCTTGCTTTTGATAGCAATATGAAGCCTTTATCAACAGGGTTTTGTTCGTAATTTTTACTCCAATATCTTATCTTTTCCATACTTTCATCTGGTTCATAATACAATTCATGTATGTTTTTTAGAGTTTCTACAACAAGGCCTCTGACATAAACAGGTATATTATCAAAATTATCCTTTAGTTCGTCGAATACTTTTTTAACGTCCTTTTTCTGTTTAATTCTATTCAATATATAAATTTTTTGATCTAAGTAAAGATAATACAAACCACCTTTTTTTAACTTTTGTAACTCTTTATCTATTACCTCAAGGGCTTCATCGTATTTAACATCCCATTTTAATTTCAAAACGTTTATGTAATTGACAATGTTTTTATTTTTATCTGGTCTATCACTTTCTAAGTAATGAACAATATAATTTAAAATAGGTCTTATGAACTGTCCTTTATTCACAATTTCAATTAAAGATCGAAGATTCATTCTAAGAACCCCCCTATCCTCATGAAATATTTACACAACGTTATAATAATAGAATATTTATTTACTTCAATTCAACTTAGAAATTTCTCAAAAAACAGATCAAAACCATTCAAACATAATTGTACCATAATACAGATAAAAAAAGAAAAAGAAAATATGAGTAATTTAAAGATAACAAAAATTATCAAGTTTGATTTTTAACATAAGTATTTTTTGACCGATCTCTGTAATACTTTATCAATAAATATTTGAAGTTGATTAAAAAAACAGTGGAAAATCATATGGAAAAGGGTATGATTAAAATGAGGGATTGAATTATTTGGGATATTAGTTTTAAATTAAAAGAATAATTCAAGGGGATGAAAAAGGATGAAGAAATTCGTTGTTGTTTTGTTGATCACAGTTCTGGTGTTAGGTGGTATATTTGTTTATGAAGGGGATGATGATGAAATAGATAGGACAAATGGTTTAGAACCCACAGAGATTGTGAATGTTGTGGAAGAAGTAGAGTAAATGTTTGATCGATGCGTTTATTTTGTGAAAAAAGCAACATTTGAAAAAGCTTAGAATGTGGCAGTTAGGCATGTGAATTACACCAGGGGGAAGTTGTATGCGAAAAAATACAAACATATTCTAAAAACAATGCGAAAGAGGTGGGTAGATGAAAAATTATAAACAACTGGGCAATAAGTATGTAAAGATGAAAAAGGGTAGAACAACAGCGATTATTGTAACTAATATCTTAGCAATTGCTTTAGTTACATTTTTTTGGGTATATAGAACTGCATCTTTTAACGGACAGATAAATCAAATACTCCAATACACAGGTAACTACCATGCAGTCTTCGAAAATCTCAGTGAAAACCAAATAAAAATATTAAAAGAAGATCCAAGGATAATAGCCCTTGGAGAAAATAGGTCAGGTACTGCATCAATCATTGAAGGCACGAAGGGGACACTTCAAAGTTCAACTGTAATTTTGGTAACTTACAAAGACCCCAAAAAGATGAAGGAAATAACAAAAGATATCGCAAGGAGTTTGAGGATAGACGAAGATGATTATTATTTAAACAAAGCTCTCCAGAGCACAATCGAAATATATGGAGGGAACAATCTATCCACAATACTATTAACGATTCTCATTGTATCAGTAGCTATTACAGCTATATACAATATTTTGAACATATCAGTTTTGGAAAGGGTAAGAGAGTTTGGAAGGATAAGAGCGATAGGGGCAACACCAACACAAGTTCGACGTATTATATTTAGAGAAGCTTCCATGTATGCATTGGTTTCTATCCCCATTGGGATAATATTGGGATTCGTCTTACCTTACTTATTCTTACCGATAATTGGGTTAAGTGATGTTGCAAAAAACATACAAATAACCACCGGTATAATCATTGGATCTGCTGTTGTAGGAATAATTTCGATATACATTTCTTCTTTCTTACCTGCAAGAAAAACTCAAAATATAAGCCCTATGGAGGCAATTAGGATAACGGAGAAGTTGAAAACAAATAAAAAAAAGAAAAAAAGAAAAGAACATAAATGGGCAGAAAAAGCTTTTGGTATAACAGGGAAAATAGCAAGTCAAGATATGGAAAGTAACATAGGACAAACAAGAAAGACCTTGGTATCCATCACACTTTTGGTGATTTTGTTTGTTTCAATCGCCTATATAACTTCAAGTTTTGACCCTCTTCAAGCGGTAACAAAAACAATAAAATCAGATTATCTATTGGTAGATGAAAGATTGTCTATTAATGACGGCTTCTCTGATGAAACGTTGGAAGAAGTGAAAAACATAGAAGGAATAAAAGAAGTAAAAGGTCTTAAATATGAATCAAAGTATCATTTATCTTTTGATTCAGGAGTTATTGATGAACTTTATTTGAATCAAGATTATATGTTCGAGTATCAAAAAGAATGGTTAAATAGAACCGGAGAATACCCAGCTTATATCTTTATTTTTCCCTATTCAGATGAAATGTTGGAAGAATGCAATGAGTACCTATTGGAAGGAAGCATGGATATCGAAAAACTTAAAAGTGGAAATTATGTCATTGTTGAGTACACTTATGGATTTTTTAGTGAAGATATCTCTTTGGATAATTATCCGCTAAAGGTTGGAGATGAGATAGAACTGATACCTTTAACCATAGAGGGAAATAGTTTGGAGGAACTATCAAATTATCCAAAACTCGAAATCGTTGCTTTGATAGAAGAGGTACCGTATTACTTACACGAGAATAATCCTTTATATCCAATGATGATAGTATCAGAAGAAACCTTTAATAAGTTAAGCAATAGAAAAAATTACAGCCAGATATACATAAACCTCGCTGAAGATGCAGATAGAACATACGTAGAAAATCAGTTAAACGAGATAGCAACTTCAAAAGGAAGTTGGGAAGTAGTATCCTTTAGAAAGGTAATAGAAGATATAGAAAAAGCTGCACACACCACCGTCTATATTCTATACATATTTGGGACGGTAATTTTTCTTATATCTATCTCGAGTATAGCAAATTCGATCTCAACGAACATTCTAACAAGGACAACGCAATATGGCATACTAAGAGCGGTAGGTCTAAATGAAAAGAATCTAAGAAAGATGATGTTGATAGAAGGATTCTTATTTTCAGCAAAAGGAGGGATCTGGGGAATAATAGTTGGAAGTATTGTAGGGATATTTTGGTTTGCCATTATGGCAGCAAATGGAGCGTACATTAAATTTATGATCCCTTGGCTACAAATACTGTTGATATTCGTGGTAACGATACTATGTGGAATGTTGATAACGTTGATACCTTTTAATAGATTGAAGAAAACTTCAATAATTGAATCTATAAGAGATATAGAGCAATAACCTGTAAATGAGTTGACTATTCATATCCATACATATTATACGAGGAGGAGAAACGATGGAAATATTGAGAACGGAAGATTTAAAAAAGAAATATGGCGAAGGAGAAAATGAAGTCTGGGCGTTGAAAGGGATAACGATCTCGGCAGAAAAAGGAGAATTTATATCGATAGTGGGACCAAGTGGCTCTGGGAAAAGTACATTATTACATCTTATAGGTGGGCTTGATAGTATAAGTTCTGGAAAAATATACATTGAAGAAAAAGACATCTCTGAATTATCTGAAGAAGAATTAGCTAAGTTCAGAAGACAAAAAGTGGGATTTATCTTTCAATTTTACAATCTAATACCTGTTTTAACGGTAGAAGAAAATATCCTTTTGCCCATACTGTTGGATGAAAAAGAACCTGATATGGAATACATAGATGGTGTACTAAAATTTTTGAATATAAAAGACAAGACAAATAAACTTCCAAACCAACTATCGGGAGGGGAACAACAAAGGGTAGCCATTGCGAGGGCGCTGGCAAACAAACCGGCGATAATTCTGGCAGATGAACCAACAGGGAACTTAGACACAAAAACAGGATCGGAGGTTATGGAATTACTTAGAGATCTAAACAAAGAGTACGATCAGACGATGCTGATGGTAACCCATGATTTGAAATTAGCAAAACAAGCAGATAGAACAATAACCTTAGTTGATGGGAAAACAGAAAAAGAAGAGCACAATGCTAACAGAGGCCACATTTGTTGATGTGAAGAACGAGATAATAGTTTTGATCATCATGAGTTTACTGGCAATTCCTTTGGGATTGTTGTTGTTCAGATTTGGTTTCAATAAAGCAAGAGAAACAGGTAGTTTGATAGAGTATTGACAAGAAGAAACGGTTTAATGGCTTGTAAAAACATAGCGAAAAATTACAACTGTTTGCCGGCAAGTGGCAATCCTGCAGGGAAAATAGTAAAAAACTCGAAATGAGGTGATATAAATTACACCCGGATTTTCGAAAACATTGAAAAAAGCAAAAATAGAATTTGACAAAATCCATCATTATTTGGTGAGAGACCCTGTAGTGAAAGAAACCTTGTTTACCTCGAGTTCAACGGTTTATTCTGTTTTAAGAACTATTAACTTGTTTTTTTCTTTTGTTGTATTTATCCCTATTATAGGAAGCATATGGGATTTTAACTTACCGCATTTTTTAGGATACCTCTTAAGTGCTTTTGGTATTTATTTAACTTGGGTTTTTGAGTGGGTGACAAAGTCTACGATTCTTGAAGAAATACGTACAGTAACAATAATTCAAATTTCTTTACATAGTGTATTTGGGTTGTGGTACCACTTTTACGATTATTTTGAAATATACGATTTTATTATTCATTTTACGGGAGGTATTTGGCTTTCATTTCTTATATATCCTTTGGTAATGGGGTCTGAACTAGTTTGGACCAAGACGAAAATGCCTTTTTTCTTTCTAAAAATATTTGTTATTACCATTTCTATTGTTATGACAATAGGAGTGTTTTGGGAAATAGGAGAGTTTATTTCTGATCTAATCTTTAGAGGTTATCCTGGATACAGACTGGCCCAGGAAGATAGCCTTTTCGATACAATGGTAGATTTTATTGTAGACTTTATAGGGAGTCTTACTGGAATATATATTTTTTGGAACACTCTGAAAAGATTGAACAAAACTCGTGACATGGATTCCTTATTAGAAAGAATCGGATCAGCTTTAAAAGACTATGTGAATGCTTCTTAAAAGCGTTTATACGAGGGGATAACTTGTTAGAAATAACGATAGAAGAGCTAAAAGAATTATTGAAGTAGCTGTGTAGAAGACTAATTTAATATTAATGTCAAGTATTTGTTTTCTGCCTATAATTGTGTAAAATTTTGATATCACTCTTTTCTTAGTTTTATTTTTAGAAAGAGTGATATTTTTTTGTTTTTTTATAATTTAGTAAAAAATCAATGACATATGTAATATAATTAAGTTGAATTCAAAAATGAGAGGTGGTGTTCTATGGGGATATCTTTAGTTAGCGATAAATTCAAGAAAGAAGAGTCTAAGTTAAAAGCCTTGTTGAACGATTATTTAGACCTTATCAATAGGAATTCTTTTTTGATTAAAGATAAAATTGACGAAGTAAAGAGCGAATTCGAAACACTTTTCAATTTTGTGGTTGTAGGCAAAGTTAAAGCTGGTAAAAGCAGTTTTTTAAACGCTTTACTTGGAATTAAAGAAGGAGAAGAGAATATCTTTGAGGTTGGACCAGGACCTCAGACTTCCAAAATAACAATTGTTCGAAAGGGTCAAGGAAACGTTGAAACAAAAGGTGATATGGTTACAATCTACAAAGATTTGGATTCTTTGGAAGGAATAGAGATAATAGACACCCCAGGAACGGACACAATAATGGAGAAACATGAAAAGATTACTAGAGATTTTTTAGAAAATAGCAATCTGATAATGTTTGTTTTCGACTCGAAAAATATATACACAAAAACCGATTGGGAGTTAATCGAAAAGATTATCAAGGATTTGAAAAAAGATGTCATCTTTATTCTTTCCCAGAAGGATAGAGCTTCACAAGAAGAGATTGAAACAGCTAAAAAAGAACTTATAAATAGATGCAACAAAATAGATTTGAAAGATCCCAAAATCTTTTTAACTTCAGCTAAGTTAGAAATTGAATCCAAACCTGATAGTGGGTTCCAACAGGTTAGAGAGTATATTTTTAACGAAATAGGTAGTCATGACAAGAAAAGAATGAAATTGAAAACAATTATAGGTAAGATTAGAACTTCTGTTGACCAAAATAGCAAAATTTTGAATGAAAAAATCGAGGAATTAGAAGTTCGTAAGAGGTATTATGAAAGCGTTGAATTGTTTTTGCAAGAGAATCAATCGTTTTTGAATGAAAGGTTTGAGTCAATTAGCGATACTATAAAAAATTATTACTTGAGTAAGTTAACTGATTTGAAAGATTCAATCTTAAACTTTTATAAAACGCAGAAAAAAGTGAAGGAATTGATCGAGTACGAGATTACTAAATTTATAAAAGAGGGATCAAATATACTGGAAGAGAAAATAAAAAGAGAAATCACATATATTATCGATGAAGAAAAAAGAAGAATAGATAAATTTTTTGATAAAGAAGAAGTTGTTGAAAGATTAGGAAAGGATTCTTTTTTAAATGAAAAGTTAAAATCTGATGTTGATAAATTTTTTGATGATTTTCAGGAAGATTTGGAGAAAGAAATCAACACAATTTTAAATAGAACCTTTAAAACAGTCACGTTTAAAAACAAAAATCTATTGAACAGGTTATACATCTCTAAAAGTGTTCAGAAGAGATTGGATAATGAAATTTCTAATCAAATGAAGGCTTTAGAAAATACACTTAGAACTAATGTTGAATCTTTTTTAAATAGCTTAAAAGTAAAAATGCAAACAAGTATGTTTGAAAACTACGAAGCATTTAAAAACGAAATAAATAACCTAGAACATTTCAAAGATCTAAAGGGAAAAATTGATGAATACTCAAGACAATTGGAAGATATAGAGTCATCTATCAGCAGTAAGTCTTTTTAGTTTCTCTTATTTATGATATAATATTTCTATATTTTTAGGTTTGTGGAGGTGCTTTCTTTTTTGTTTGATCCCAATTTTATTAGAAATATAGCAATAATTGCACATATTGATCATGGAAAAACAACCTTGATGGATAGAATACTGGAATTGACGCATTCAATAGACGAAAGAAACATGAGAGAACAGTATTTAGATTCAATGGACTTAGAAAGAGAGAAAGGAATTACTATCAAATCACATCCGGTAAAGGTTTTTTATACTGGAAAAGATGGAAATGAGTATGAGCTAAATATTCTGGACACTCCCGGACATATTGATTTTACCTATGAAGTTTCAAGAAGTTTGGCAGCATGTGAAGGTGCTATTTTATTGGTCGATGCCACACAGGGTGTGCAAGCCCAAACGGTTACTAACACGTATTTAGCGTTGGAGAACAATTTAGAAATCATAGGTGCAATAAACAAAATAGATCTTCCCACTGCAAATATTGATGAAACAATGTTGGAGATAAATGATTTGGTTGGTATTGAAGCAGATTCTATAGTCCCCATTAGTGCTAAAACTGGAGAGGGCGTTACAGATTTACTGGAATTGATTATTCAAAAGGTCCCTTCTCCCCTTAGCAAAGGCAATACTTCAGACAAGTTGAAAGGTCTGGTATTCGATGCTAAGTACGATAAGTACAAAGGGATCATCGTTTATTGTAGAATATTTGGTGGGAAGGTAAAAAAAGGCGATAAGATTAAATTAATGGCATCTGAAGGAACCTATGAAGTTACAGAGGTTGGAATCTTTCATCCAGAGATGATAGAGACAGAGGATTTGTCCGCTGGCGAAATTGGTTATATTATAGCGGGGATAAAAGATATTGAGCAAGCAAGAGTAGGAGATACAATTACTGATGCGCTGAATCCCATAGATAAACCTCTTCCTGGGTACAAAGAAGTAAAACCGATGGTCTATGCTGGACTTTATCCAGGCTTACCTGAGTATTATGAGGATTTAAGAAAGGCTCTTGAAAAGTTGAAATTGAACGATGCCTCTCTTGTGTTCACACCCGAAAGTTCCCCCGCTATGGGATATGGTTTTAGGGTAGGTTTTTTGGGCTTACTTCACATGGAAGTTGTTAAAGAACGTTTGCAAAGGGAGTTTGAACTTGCCGTTATCCTTACTGTTCCGAGTGTAATTTACAAAGCCAAGCTAAGAAATGGGGAAGAAATAGAAATTACGAATCCTTCAGAGTTTCCTGATGAAGATTTGATAGAGAAAGTTTACGAACCTTTTTGCAAGTTGGATATTATCACGCCGCCTGATTATATGGGAGATTTAATCAATCTTGCTCAAGTCGAAAAAAGAGGTAATTTTTCTCATGTATCAAATGCAGGTAAAAATCGGGTAGTTTTACATTTTGAAATTCCTTTGGCTGATTTGATCTTCGATTTTTTTGATAAGATGAAGGCTATCAGTAAAGGTTACGCCTCTATGGATTACGAGATAACTGGATACAAAGAGTCTAATTTAGTGAAGTTAGAAATTTTAATAAATAGAGAGAAAGTCGACGCCTTGTCTTACGTAGTTCATGAGAGCCAGAGTTATACACTTGCAAGAAAATTAGTAGATAAATTAAGGGATTTAATTCCCAGACATCAGTTCGAGATACCTATACAAGCATATTGTAAGGGTAAGATAATAGCGAGATCCACTATTAAAGCCTTAAGAAAAGATGTCCTTCAAAAGTGTTATGGTGGAGATGTGACAAGAAAGATGAAATTGCTAGAAAAGCAAAAAGAAGGTAAAAAAAGGATGAGAGAGATTGGTAAGGTCAATATTCCGCAAGAGGCATTTTTGGCTTTGTTGAAAGTCAATGAAGATGAAGAATAGATTTGGAGGTGTCAAAGTTGGCAGGAGATTTAAAAGAGAGCAAAAGTAAAGGTAGAATCATCTACAGAATAATCTTATGGATTGCCGGTTTGGCTTCTTTATTTGTGTTTTCCTTGGTTATTAACCAACCATGGATTCTTTTTGCTATAACCATTGTAGCTCTTTTGAGTAAAGAGTGGCTGTTGGCATTTATAATTACTGGAATAAGAGGAACAGGCATTTTTGGGGCTATGGGAGAAGTTGAAATGTTGTGGATTACATTATGTATATTTTTTATCTTTATTTGGGGCCTTTTCAGATTCTTCTTTGATACTGATAGATTTTTGAGAAAAAAGGTAAGAAGTTTACACGCAAATCAAAAAAAAGAAAGGGTGTAGAAATTCTACACCTTTTTAAGTTATTTTTTATAGTCAATTTTGTTTGATGTTGTATTTTCTTTTTATCCTTTTGATCTCATCCCGGTACTTTGCTGCTTCTTCGTATTTTAATTCGGATGCCGCTTCGTACATTTTTTCTTCAAGCATGGCTAAGTAATCATCTGGAGAGAGGTTCTCCTCTACAGCGAATATATAATCTTCTTCTTTTACCTCGTTATCTTTGAACGGCGCAAATATATCTTCCGGTAATTTTTTAATGATGCTTCTTGGAGTGATGTTGTTATCTATATTGTATTGAATCTGTATTTCTCTTCTTCTATTGGTTTCGTCGATGGCGGTTTTCATAGCCTCCGTTATTCTGTCTGCGTATAGTAATACCTTTCCTTGAACGTTTCTCGCAGCCCTACCAATCGTTTGAATCAATGTTGTTTCAGATCTTAAAAATCCCTCTCTATCTGCATCCATTATGGCGACAAGAGAAACTTCCGGTAAATCCAGCCCTTCTCTTAGTAAGTTTACACCCACAACTACTTCAATTTCGCCGTTTCTTAGCTTTTTCACTACCTCTGACCTTTCAATTGTGTCCAGTTCTGAGTGTAGATACAATGATTTAATGCCCATTAGGTTCAAATGGTCGGAGAGAATTTCTGCATCTTTCTTCGTCAAAACCACCGCTAGAGCCCTTTCTCCTCTTTCTACGACCTCTTTTACTTCGGATATGAAATCGTCCACTTGCCCTTCCGTAGATTTTACTTCAACCTTTGGATCCACAAGCCCTGTAGGTCTAATGATTTGTTCAACTATTTGGTCTGATACTTCCATTTCAAATGGACCTGGGGTAGCTGATACAAAAACTATTTGATTGGTTCTTTCCAAAAACTCTTCGAATCTTAAAGGTCTGTTATCTAAAGCAGACGGTAGCCTAAATCCGTAGTCAACTAGGTTTTTCTTCCTCGCGTAATCTCCTCTGAACATTGCTCTTAACTGTGGTACGGCTATGTGGGATTCGTCGATAAAGGTAATAAAATCCTCGTCGAAGTAATCCAAAAGGGTCCACGGAGGGTCTCCAGGATTTCTTCCATCGAAATACCTTGAATAATTTTCTATCCCTTTGCAATATCCCAATGTTTGAAGAAATTCCACATCTTGACGTACCCTTTGTTCTATTCGTTGAGCCTCTAAAAGTTTTCCTTCCCTTTTAAAATATTCTATTTGGGTTTGCAGATCGGCATTTATTCTTTCAATAGCTGAAAAAATCTTTTCCTGACTGGTTACAAATTCTTTCGCTGGATAAATAGTAATTTTATCAAATTCTTCTATTATAGTTCTGTTGAATACGTCCAGAGCTTCAATCTTTTCGACTTCGTTATCAAAGAAAGTTACCCTTATTCCAAAATCTTCGTAGGGAGGAAATATTTCTAAAACATCACCCTTCCATCTGAAAGTTCCACCGAGATAATCTTTTTCTTGCCTTGTGTATTGCATTTTACCGAGTTTAATAAGGATCTCTCTTCTAGAATACTCTTCATTCACTCGCAAATAAAGGTTTATGTTGGAAAAGTCATCAGGGTTTCCCGATGCATAGATAGCTGAAACACTTGAAACTACAATTACGTCTCTCCTTGTTAAAACTGATTTTAACGTTGAAAGCCTCATTTTGACTAAAATATCGTTTATGTCTGCATTTTTTTCTATGTATATATCTCGCGAGGGGATGTAGGCTTCTGGTTGATAGTAATCGTAGTAACTTATAAAAAATTCTACTTTATTTTCTGGAAAAAACTCTTTGAATTCGTTGTATAGTTGAACAGCTAAGATTTTATTCGGGGAGAGCACTAAAGTTGGTCGATTCACGTTTGCAATAATATTAGCCATTGTATAGGTTTTACCAGATCCAGTAACTCCCAATAAAGTTTGAAATCTATAATTTTTATTGATCCCAGAAGAGAGTTCTTCTATTGCTTTTGGTTGATCTCCTTGAGGCTCGTATTCTGAACGAAGCTCAAACACAATAAATACACCTCCATTCAACCTCTGCTTTAGATTCTAGTAGATTTAGAATCTAAAGGTGAATCCTGCGCTGATTTTAAAATCATTTGTCGTTTCGATATTTCCTACCTCTTCAATGGGGAATAAGAAATTGTATCCTACTTCCGTGTATAATCCAAAGGTTTCGTTCATATAATAACTATAATCGATAACTGGTGTGAGTTTAAAGTAAACAGCCGACGAATCATCCGAAGCTGTAACACTTTTCAACCCTACTAAGATTCCCATCAAAAGGGTTGCATCCGTTTCTGATAGATAGTTAAGATAACCTAATTTGAAATCAAAATCACCATCAAATGTGTTTTCATCGAACAAGAACACAAAAGAAAATCCAGTATATAGGTGTTCATAATTATCGAATCCTGCTTCGAACCCAACACCGTTTTTTTCAAATCCTTCGTTAACGTAATATATTCTTGTGATGGTCTTTATTGGAGAAAGAGTTGGATTTTCCAATACGTAAACATTTTCATCTTGGTAGTTGAAATTTTTTAGGGCTTCGAGTATCTTCAACAAACTGTTGTTATCCCAGACTTCTTCGACTATTAATTTCCCACCGTGAAGATCATAGAACTCTCCGTTTAATTCTTTAGTGATTACAAATTCAAACATCATACCTTTTCTTATTCCAACGTTTCTGCCAGCATCTATATGAACATATTTATTTTCTATAGCGATAATATTGGCTTTTATTTTAAAAAGTTTGTTCAACTCTGTGGCGATAGAAGAGGCGAGATTATTGGCTGCGGATCTTCTTGAATAGTATAAAGCTTCAAAATCACTTGTACTAGCATTTATATATGAAGTGCCACTTGAAGTAAGAAGTTTAGAATAGATATTTTCTCCTGTGGAAATTTTGACGACGTTGACCTTCGCTAGTATACGATACTCCCACCATATTAATTCTTCGGTTTTTTCTAAGTCAGGGAAGCTTTCAAGTATTTGAATATGGACTAAAAAATCCGCATCTAAATTTTTCTTCATGTAATCTTCGTTTTCGAGCATTTCTCTAAGATTTTCTAATAACAGATCATCTTTTGTTAATACCCTATATTTTCCTTGTTTTTCAAGATCATCTTTTAAATATTGTTCCAACAAGGAACCAATACTGGAATCACCTTCTGTGTATATCAAAAAACTTCTTCTTAGATCGATAACCTCGCTTGACTGAGAAAAAAGCTGCAATAAAAAGATTGAAACAAAAATAGATAACATCAGGACCTTTTTCAATTTTCACCATCCCCTCAACTTTAAATAGATGAAATCTTTTCAGCTAATTCCTTTTTTCCTGATTTTATAGCACATTTATACAATTGCATCTTTTCATTGAATATTATACCAGCTTCCCAAAGAGTTTTTTCATCTAGCAAAACAAAATCATCAAAATTGCCTTTAAAAGCTTCTTCGCCTTTTTTTAACAACAGTACTTTAGGTTTCAAACTGGCGAATTCGTCTATCCAGTGGGTTGATATTATTATGGTCTTTCCCAAGTTGTGAAGTTCTTTTATAAGGTTGAATATAGAAGTTTTTGTCAGGTAATCCAATCCAACAGTGGGTTCGTCAAAGATTATATAATCAGGGTTATAGGAGAGAACAGAGATAATCGCTACCTTTCTCATTTCTCCTCCTGAGAGTTCAAATGGATTTTTTTCAAGGTATGATTCCGGTAACTTTACCAAGTCTAAATAGTACTTTAGTAAATCATCACTTAGTTGAACCCCAAAATTTTTTGGTGCAAACATTATTTCTTCCCTTACTGTGGGAAGAAAAAATTGCGATTCTGGGTATTGAAAAACTATACCTATTTTCTTTCTGATATCTTTTATGTTGACCTTTTTGTCCTTTGTGGATAGTCTCTCAACTAACACTCGTCCTTGTTGAGGTATGAGTAATCCATTCAGTAAACTCATTAACGTAGTTTTCCCGGATCCTGTATGTCCAACGAATAACCACAAATCACCTTTCTTAATTTCTATATTTATATTTGTTAAGGCTGTCTTTTGAAAAGGTGTATTCAAGGAGTAAGTAAAACTTACATCTTCAAGTATTATCGACATAGTTCATCAACCAACTTTTTCAAATCCGTATGAAAATGTCTGTTAATTTTTTCGTTGAAAGGTAGCTCAGATTGGATAACGTTATTCTTGTAAAATTGATCCTTGTCTCCTTCATAAACAATCTCTCCATCGTTGAGAGCGATGATTTTGTCTACATGTTCCAGGTCAGAAGAATGATGAGTAGCAATTATAATCGTTTCTCCTATTTCTCTGAGATTGTGTATAACTTTATAGATTTCATTTCGACCTTTTGGATCTAGCATTGAAGTAGGTTCATCCATAAGTATAATCTCAGGTTCCATTGCCAGAATAGAGGCTATTGCAAGTCTTTGTTTTTGCCCTCCAGATAATGCATTGGGGTCTGCGTGGTTCAACCCTTCTAACCCTACCGTTGAAAGGGCCCATTCGATTCTTTCTAGCATTTTCTCTCTTGGGACCCCTATGTTTTCTAACCCAAAAGCTACGTCCTCTTCGACGGTGACCCCTATAATTTGATTTTCAGGGTTTTGAAAAATATAACCTACCTTTATTCTATTATGTTCATCTAATTTTTGATCTTTGATAATTACTTCTCCCTCTTGAGGGGATAAAATACCACAAAGAAGCTTTAGAAGCGTAGATTTTCCACTTCCATTACTCCCAACTAATCCAATAAACTCGCCTTTTTTGACGTCTAAATTGATATTTGTTAGTACCTTTTTTTCATAATAACTGAAAGAAAGATTTTTGCATCCAAAAAACATCCTAACCCCTCTTTATTGAAAAATAAACTCTAAAACCTCCAGATTTTTCTAGCTCTTTTACGTTACCAAAAATTTGTTCCATGTAACTTTCTAATGCTTTCCCACCCTTATTGTGGTAAGCAACTAAATACATCTTGCCATTCTCATTCAAATGGTAATAGGATCCTTCGATCAGTTCATGTAATACTTTCTTACCAGCGACTATTGGAGGGTTGGTAACAATGACATCGAAGTAATCATCTTCCCATGGTTTGAATAGATTTCCTTGTTTGATCACAGCGTTTACATTGTTGTTTTTAGCGTTTATTTTAGAAAAATCAACGGCTCTGTTATTTATGTCACTCATATACAGATCGATGTCAGGAAACTCTTTTTTTAAGGCTATACCTATTGCTCCGTATCCGCATCCAATGTCTAAAACTTTTTCATTTGTTAGTTCTACTTTTTCAATCAATAAAATGCTTGCCCTGTCTATTCTTTTCTTCCCATACACCCCAGATGGGGCTTTAAATAGATACTTATGCCCGTTTCTTAATTTTAAAATTAATTCTTTTACAGTTAATTCTGACGTTGGGTTTTCGCTGTAGTAATGCTCAAAAGAAGGTGTTCTTTTGATTTCTTTTTCTTTAATGGGTTTCTGATCGCTATTAACTTTTTTGATTACCTCATCAACTTTCATGAAAGCAATATCATCAGGACCGTATATTTGAACATCTTCATATTCGTTCTTATTTTTCTTTTTTCGTGCCAATTTTTTGTACCTCCAAAATTATTAAAGATGGCTGGGTTTCCCTGCTGCACATAGAAATCTCCGCTTATGGCTGCTCCCTTCCGGGCCTGACCAGTTTCACGGGTTCCTATTGCGCAGGACCCAGCCTCCTGTAATGGTGCTTCCATATTATATCATTTCATTGTTGAAAAATCAATTAATCTTGTTAAAAGCTATGTTAACCTTAAAAATCATCGGGATTTGCTCCAAATCTTTTACCCTGATCTAAATTGTCTATTATCTTCATTTCTTCCTCTGTTAGTTCGAAGTCGAAAATATCAGCATTTTCTTTTATTCTTTCCTTGTGTACAGATTTGGGAATAGTTACCACGCCATGTTGCAGGTCCCATCTTAATACTATTTGTGCGGGAGTTTTTTTATACTTATTTGCTATGTCTACTATCTGAGAAATGTTTAAGACTCTTCCTCTCATTAAAGGACTCCAAGCTTCAAGCTGTATTTTGTTCCTTTGACAATAATCTAAAAGATCTCTTTGCAATAAGTATGGATGAAATTCTACTTGATTCACCATAGGGGTAATTTCACAGTTATTTATTATATCTTGGAGATGATGAATTAAAAAATTACTCACACCAATAGCCCTTACTCTACCTTCCTTATATAACTTTTCAAGGGCTTTCCAGGTTTCTATATATTTTCCACTTACAGGCCAGTGAATTAAGTATAAATCTAAATAATCTGTTCCCAATCTTTTTAATGAATTCTCAAAAGAGTTTAAAGTACTTTCAAAACCTTGATTCGTATTCCATACTTTTGAGGTTATAAAAATTTCATCTCTTGGTATTTTACTCTGTCTGATTGCTTTACCTATCTCTTCTTCGTTTTCGTACATTTCAGCGGTATCTATCAATCTGTATCCTATACTTAAAGCGTACTTTACACCCTCTATCAATTCATCTCCATGGGCTTTGTATGTCCCATATCCCAACCAAGGAATTTTCACTTTGTTGGCTAATTCCGCTTTATCGTAGATGTTTGTAATTCGCATAGATCAACCCCCTTGTTTTTATGATTTATTTTGATTTTGTTTTTTTTCATTCAACTTCAAGTAACAATCTCTACAGACGGCGATATATTTTTCAAAACCACCAACATCTATTTCTCCACCGTTTTCCACAATTTTGTAAGATATTGTACCTCTATACTCTCCACATTCATGGCAAACAGCTTTCTTTTTAATCACCGTGTCTGCATGGGCCATTAAAAGTGAGGTAACTTTGAATGGATTATTTTTATAACTCAAATCCAAGCCCGCACAATAAACATCCTTACCAGAATTGATCATCTCGACAACCACTTCTCTAAGAGGCTCGTCTAAAAACTGGATTTCATCTATAAAAACCGCTTTTTCGTCTCCCTCAAGCTGAGGTAAAATTTCAGCGGAATTATTTATGGGAATTGCTTTAACGGAAGTATTAGAATGCGATACAATGTAAGTTTCATTGTATCTCTTATCTAACAAAGGTTTAAAGACTTTTATCTTCTTTTTCCCGAGGGTGTAAATTTCAATGAAAGAGATTAATTCGGAAGTTTTACCAGAATACATAGGTCCAACAATTACTACTAAATTTCCTGTTGCCATATTAAAGTTTCACATCCCTTTTTTCGTTAGTTTTGATCAAATTTTTTCGATAATAATTGATCAATTTCCTCTAAAGACTCCTTCCACAATGTTTCTATTCCAAAATCATTCAGAATATCCAAGGAAGGGGTTCTAAATATAAAATAGTCCTTGTAATTGAATCTTCCCATGGAAACAACGTAGAGCACATATGAAGCAACCGCCTTAATAGGATACCATTTGTATAAGAAGAAAAAGTTTTTCAAAAAAACATCATACAAACTTTTAATATTTACATCTTCTACCTCGTAATATTCGTAAAGAACTTCATCAAAGATTCTCATAAACCTGGCTGGTAATTTATTGGGGAAGAAATGCTTGTCTAACCTGAAAACAGTGGTGTTCCATTCTTTTTTCAATAAAGCTGCATCGATCAAGGTTTCTATTTTAGTATGTGATTTGCCAGTGTTTCTTTCTATAATATGGATTCGTGGATGTATTTTCATATCAAGATAAGAATGCAAGTATAAACCCAATGCATACTCTGGGCTTTCCTTTTGAAGTTCTTCTATTAACCTTGTTAAATCAACATTATGCAACGTTTCACCAATAATGTGATATTTGGGATCAGAAATATTGTAATAAAAGATATCAGGACCCATCAGTCCAAGGTTAAACATTTTCACATTTTTCAAACTGTTTGGAAAAATCTTATGACCGAAGATAATGTGTGTTAAATATCCTGGCATCCCTTAACTCCTTCATATGCTTTCTCTTTTTTATTTTATCATATTTTTGGAATGGTTTGACATATCCATTAGTAAAACAAAGTGCGCATCGATTACAAGAAACTTTTTTATACAATATATTATTATTTTCCATTATTGCCTGTGTAAAACTTCATTTTGCCTCGCCTTAATTACCTGCTATTTTCGAAAGATTATCTTCATTTTTCTTTTTTCTTAATCCCAATAATTTCTTTTTTATAGTCATGTGAGGAAAGAAAATTTGTTGAATTAAATAAGTAAATAATGTTACCATCTTTTTAATTTTTTTCATTCTCCGACTTATAATTTTCACTTAATAAAGTTTTTCTATTATGCCAATCTTCTATCAAATATCAAACTTTTGTCTTGCAAGGAAACACTATATTTTCTAAATTGAGCAATATAAGGCTTTTCATCTGAAAGTAGTTGGCTATGAAAAATTTTAATTTCTTCTTCTCCATAGCATTCTCTTTCAATACTTTTCTACCAAAAATTATTATCTATAAACCGTAGTTCCAATTTCCTAATGCAGGGAAGAAGTTTTCCCCCTCAAACTCATTTTCTGTTTCTTTTCATAAATATCTATCAAATGGAAATGCATCCTCAAAATCCCCTATTTTTCTAAATTCATTAGCTATTTGTACTTGTTCTGTTATATATATTCTACGTTTCGACTGTTTGTTAAGGACATCATTAGTTGTTTTGAAATGTAATTTGGCTACTTTTCTGAGAATATCTTTTCCATATGTGGCAACAATCTTCTTCCCACTTTCTATAACTGTCTGCGATACACCTTTAGACAAGTTTATTTTATATTCATTTGATAGTTTAGATAGTTTTTCTAAAAACCTTGCTCGTGCTAGAATCGATGCTGCTGCCACAGCTATGTTTTGTTCAGCTCTGTGCATCTGTATAAGTCGCAGGTTTTTACCTCTTTCTTGAAGTTTACTAAGGATAAAGCTTTCGTCTGCAAATTGATCAGCGATTGCAACCTTACAATCAACTTTTGAAAGAACTTCCTCTATAGCTTTTGCATGTCCCCAGGCAAGTAATGAATTTAGACTTTTCTTTTCCTTTTTTAATTGCTCATATAAGCTATTGTATTTTTCTGGAGATATTTCAATAATCGCAAAGCGCCCTTTACATATTTTAGTTACTTTCTGGGCAAGTTCTAAGTTCTTAGCATCGCTAAGTTTCTTACTATCCTTTACGCCACATTCAATCAATTTTTTTGCAGATTGCTCATTTACATAGACACCAGCGCTAACTAAGGGCCCGAAGAAATCACCTTTCCCCGATTCATCTGTGCCGATAATAGGGAATCCTAGTCCAACATTTTTATTTAAATTTTTTGAACCAGATGGTATTTCTTTACTTTCTATCAAAGTTTGGATTTTTATCACATTTGCTTTACTATTAAGTTGCGAATAATCGATTTTCAAAACACCCTTCTCGTTTTGATAAATTCTAATTAGTCCAGACCAGTTAAGAGTAGAGACGGTAAACTGCACACCATAAGCAATCTCTTTACAATCAGATACAATGAAATTGTTGCTTTCTAGTGCGGATCTTATATGTTTATAACTCTCAAGAAGTCTATTTTTTTGTTCCATATCACTCATCTCTTCTTGTGGAGATTAAATCATAATTGTCATTAAAATAGTCAAATATTTCTTTTGTATCCTTAAATATGCTGTTGACCTTCTCCTCTGCTTTTTCTGGCGAATCAACTTTGGTAATTTTACTCTCGTCACTATGCATCATAAAGTTTCTGTTCGTATCGAGACACAGACTAATTTTTTTGAGCATTGTGTCAGCGTATGTTTCTTTTTCACAAATAGTCTTTCTTCTTTGGTTGTTCCTATCATTCAGAGGCGAAAAATTTGCATTTTTTGTATTGAAATAGCCTGGTTCGAAAAGCCCTATCCCAACAAGAAGTTTTTTTACAAAACCCTCAAATGCCTTTGATGCAGGCATTACCAACGGGGAGAACTCAGGTAAAGGAATCTTAGTTAAGCAGAGACATTCGGAAGCTACAAACCATTTTCTATCATAAGTCTCAAGATAATTATAAACAAGGCCTATTTTTTTCTTTACATTGTCTTCAGCTATATCTAAGAGCTCAGGAGTATATTTAGCTGCAAAAAACTCCAAATTCTTTTCGTCGCTTGATATGAATCTGGCTATCACGTCCTTCTCTGATGGGTTAGCAATTCTTTCAATCAGGTTACAGCAATCCTCAAAAAGCTTATCCATTTTCCCTTGAAGTAATAAGGTGCCATTATTGTATTGGGTTAAAGTTATAGAAAAATTGTTCCTAGCAATTTTAGCCCTATATTCAATAGCAGGGGTTGGATTTTCGGTAATTTCCACTGTTGCTTCAAGCGTGTTTAAAGATTCTTTTATTTTTGATCTGAGTTCAACTAGCATAATGTCGTATCTTGTTGTGCACGATTTGATCTCTTTTATCTCACCTCCAATAAAAGATTGTGGATTTTTTTCATAATCAGATTTCAGATTTTCCATTTCATCCTTCAATAAGTTTTGCTTACCTTGAATTAGCACCTTATCTGTATAATAGATTTTTACTATTGTTCTATAGTAATAGTTTGATATATCAAGCCTCAAATCTTTTTCCTCTGAAGTTTGTTTGACTTGGTAGTTTTTACTAGCACAGTAATCAGTAAAAACTTTTGCTATCCTATCAGTATTTGAAACAGATTTAGACATATCTTAAACCTCCCCAAACAATTCTATTACTCCCTTTAAAAAATATGAAACTCGATTGAAACCATATTTCTAGAATTCGAAAATTTTAAAAATACGTCCTTCATTCTAAGTTTCATCAGATCTGTTTTAGTACCTCTTAGCACGCATCCGGCTCACAAAAATAGAGAAGTTTTTGCCTTGTTGCTCTTTTTAAATCAAAATCTTATTTTTAAAAATCTTTTATTTCTAAAATTTTGTTAATTTTATGTTTTTAATCTCTTTTATTGCCTACCTCTGAAGGCATAGCCATGAGGTTCCGGCGTATGTGAGTTTTCACCATAACAATAGCAAAGGTGAGACTGCGGGATTGCAAATAGCACCAAAGGAGTATATATGGACTGTTAGAAGGATTAAATTATACTTATACAAATAGGGTTTTTTTCTGAGCTATAACATCATTTATTTAGTGGCATAGGATAGAGGTATCGACCATTTTCATCGAGTATATTTGATTTCATTACCTTTTCATACTATCTTTTAAAATACTTAGCTATATAAGAAGGTTTCTTGTAATCGAACATCTTCTTAAATTCAAGTACCAATCCGTAGGCTTGAACTGTGTCAAGGTGTTGATATTCCATCAATTCATCGAGTCTAACTTTATCTTTCTTAGTAAGGTTGTTAGGATTTTTTAATAGCAAGTACGTTGTCATTTTTTATCTCTTTCCTAACGGTACATGATTATTCAATCCTTTGTTCCTATTTCGTTTTTCTTAACCATAATTTTGTGAAACGAACTAAAGTATAACTTTCAAAGAACAACGATTTTGATTGAAAAATTCTATCAAATTGAATTTTACTTTTATAGCATGTAAGGAGCATATTCACAGTTATAACACAAAATAGTAATTCTGTAAGAAAAGTGAACTTTATATTCTGTGTTGTATGATCAATTCTAACAAAGCTATATAAGAAAATAAAAGGTTTCAACAGCAACGGGTAAGTGGCTCATTCGAAGACCACCTCGTTGGTTTTTGATATTGATATCACCCGACATCTTTTAGAGTTGAAGTCAACTCTTCAATGCTTTTAAATCTATATTTCTCAAAATCCTCTTGATTTATTCGTATGAAAATCCATTTACTTTTTGTAATTTTAGTAGCATCTTCACACCACAATTTCATTCTTTTGTCTTTGTGTTTAACATCGACATCTTCCCTACCCTTTGTTTCAACAATCAAACGTTCGTTCTTGTCTGTCAATATGACGAAATCCGGATAGTATAACTTAAGATTTCCATCAGAATCTCTATATTCTACAAAAAAACCAATTTTGGGAACTATTTTACTGAACGCTAACACATCTTCAGCTCTGTCTAGAAACTTGGCAAAATCCAATTCAAAATCGTTATCGCAAGGAACATAGTTGAAGATACATCTATCGGCAGGATAAACCATTTTTGACGAGGGGAAAGGAGACGTGTCTGAAAGTTTAATAAAATATATCTTTTCTGGCTCCATTTCTATAAAAGTCATATTTTTGAATGCTTCTACAAACAATCTTGTTAACCTCTCCTGAACCTCAGGAGAACTTAACATATAAAGAACTCTTGGGTCATCGAGGTCAACTTTTTCGCTGAATAATTTTTCCATGACATATTTTTTTACGAGGGGGTAAAAACTAGAAAATGCTCCTCTTATTTTCAACTGCTTGAGTATCTGGTCAGTATAATAGGCAATGACACTTTTTGAATCCTGCGGTACAGGCAAATCCCATTTTCTTTTTATAATTTCCATTCCTTTTAGCATATCTACAGCCACATATTCCATTTCTAAGATTTTGTTTTCTAATGGTATTGCAAGCGGAGGTAATTTATCAACCTCAACCTCCTCCAATTGAAATTCCCTCAGGAGAATCCTCGGAGAGAGCACAGGAATCTCGATATCTTTATCCAGCTTATTCTCATCTACATATATAGTTGTTAAATTAAGGGATTTTCCAGTATCGAATTCAGCGAACTTGATACCCTCTTGGGTTTCTAATTCCTCAAGAATATCCATCAAGCCTGGTGGTCCAATAACTTCGAGGATGTTTATTGATTCATCAACATTTGCATCTTCTTCAAGAAACATTTTTCTTAAACCTCTTCCTATAACTTGTTCTGGGAGCACCTTCCTTTTTGATGTGTAAGATCGAAGTCCCACAATCACATTTACATTTCTAACGTCCCATCCCTCATTTAACATCATTGTGCTTACTATTGCTTCGTATGGATTTTTTTCAGGATCTGGATCATCAATTGTCTTTGCAAACTCTCTCGCTTTAGATAGATCTGCTTTTTTAACTTCTCCAGTGCTATTTGTATGTATCAATAATACCTTATCTTTAAGGTCTGGAACAGCAGAGTTCAGATACTCATATATCTCATCTGCCTCTTCATTTTCTGGGCACTGAAAGAACAGTACTGGCTTTTTTGATAAGGGCTTTAATTTATCCTTGTATTCCCTCCATCTTCTTATTCCCGCATCAATCCAAGCTCTGTATCTCTCAACTGTTTTTTTAGAAGCGATTTCTTTAGCACCCTTTACAAGCCCCTTCAGCGGCAATTTCACGATATTCATTTCTATGGCTTCTTTCAATGAAAAATCAACAATGATCCATGGAAATAAAGCTCCATTTTCAGTTTTGGGCGTGGCAGAAAAATCGAGTTCCATATTGATGCCTTTGCCATATTGAGAGACCAAGTCTTTGTTAAGTTCCAAAAGTATCTTCTTCCATGCCTTTTCAAAACTGTATATGTGGTGGGCTTCATCTTTCAAGATCATTATATTAGGGCAAGTGGTAAGAACCTCTTTTATCCTGTTTTCCTGATAGATATCGGAAACATTATAAACCTCAGGCAATTCCATAACTTTATCTATATACTGCTCTACTTCTTTCTTTTTACTCTCCCTTTGTTCTAACTGTTGAATATTGGTCAAAAACAACACTGCTTCTGGAATTATATGGATTGGATCCTCCTTAAGGATCACTTTCAAGTCGAACTCCTCTTGCCACTCAAGAGGAATAAGCGGCAATTCTCGGAAAATCTTGCCATCTTTGAAATCTCTTGTCAGCCTATCATAAATTACATTTTTTTCTCCTGCTATGAGCAGATACTTTGAGGTATAATCATCTTTGTTCTCTTTCTTATAATTGAAATACTGCCAAACAATGCTCAATGCCATTACATAGGTCTTACCAGAACCTGTAGCCATTTTGAAGGCATAAAGTGGATATTGATCATAGGAGGGGTCATAACCTTGTATAGGTCCGGCACCGAAATCCCTTGCTATATCAATGAAATTCCGTTTTTTCATTACTTCATAAACGTATATCAGCGTTTCAATAGCTTCCCTCTGACAAAACCAGAATTGAAAGAACTCTTTTTCTACTAAATGGTCTTCTTCAAACCAAAACTGCAGAAGCCTTTTTGTTGTGGGTGTAACTTTTGGATAGCCTTCTTCTCGCCATGTGTATACTGCTTTTCGGAGTTCGTTGACTAAATATGCCTTACTTGGGCGTCTCTGTTCGGGTTGTAAAAGATCAGTAGGTCTCATTTTATCATCACCTTCAAAACCTTATTCGTGTCATTCCCAAAAACATCCACCACCTTAACCATTATCTGGTATTCGCCTGCTTCATCGTATTTGTGTTTTGCCTCATAATCGACTTTAGGATTCTTTTTCACCCTGAAACTCTGCCATTGATTGTGAAAGGTATCGCCTTTGTAATCCCAATCAATTGCCCAGTAATCTATGAGTTCCCTTGAGTCTTTTACTTTACTGGCAATCTCTGCGAGTTCTCCTGTGGGTGGGATTTGGAAATCAGTGATTTTGAGTACGACTTCATTTCCATTCGTTTTAGTGTCAATTTCGAGATATGCAACCTCTGGGAATTTAATATATTTTGATAACTCTTTTTCAACAATCTGGTCCGGAATCTTCAATAACTGCAAATCAAAACCAACAAGCGATGATTTTATTTCATTTACAGAAGGAATCTGAACAAGCCTTAAATCAACATCGTTCTTCTTTGCCAATGCTTTGGCGAGTTCATTAACTTCATAACTCCATTCCCAGCCAAGAACATCTGCCTTATTGAAGTTGTTTGCCCTACATTCAATTACTACTTTTTCAACTTCTTCCATCGTAACAGGAGCGTTCAAAGGTCCTATATGAACTGCTCTGTCTCCTTTTCTTCCATGTAAATATTTAAAACCAGTTAAAGGTTGTGCCTGATAAAGTTTGAGCATAAAGGCAAGATATTCATCTTCTCTCTCCTGCCAATAAACAGTTTCATAGTTTCCAATGTTCCAGAGTTCAAAAGGCCTTGCGGGCTGACCATATTTATTTTTCTTTTCTTCTATCAGATCTTTTGAATTGTGAATATCTAAAAGCCTTTTTCTTGTAACTTGGATTGCAAACTTGGATAAATCTGAGCCTATCCATCGCCTGCCAAGTTTTTCAGCAACCGCTAAGGTTGTGCCTGAACCACAGAAGAAATCTGCAACGATGTCTCCGGGATTTGTTGCTGCCATAACCAATATTTGAAGTAAGCCTTCTGGTTTTTGAGTATCAAAATCCAATCTTTCAGATGAAACATTAATTACAGGTTTCACGCTTATTTTTGATAATCTATTGTCAATAACAAGATTAATCTCATCTTCCAATACATCCCGAAGAATCACATCAGCATAATATCTACCAGCCTCGTCTTTCTGTGAAGTGAAGAATGCTTTTTCATAATAAATTCTCTCTTTGAATTTGTTAAACTTTGGTTTATCTGATTTGGAATAAAATAGTATTACATCATGCTTTTTAGAAAAACCGGGGTCTTTACCTGGTGCTCCACCAGTTCTATAAGCCCATAATATTTCGCTCCGGAATCCCGGTTTACCCTCTCCTCCATACCCAAAAATTTCATCCATCATTACTTTGACATAATGTTCTACATGCCAATCCAAATGGACATAAATAGAACCGTCCTCAGCCAGCAACTCCCTCATTAAAACTAATCGCTCATACATATACTTTAGATATGAAGCGATACCATTGCTCCATGTGTCTTTGTAAGCTCGTTCTTCTATAATTGAAGGCTCTTTTTCTATTTTCTCCTCCCCAACTTTTGTTTTCACAGAAAAATCCGCACCCGTAAAAAACGGCGGATCAATGTAGATTAAATTAATTTTTCCAGCCCAGCCTTGCTTTATCAACGAAGACATCACCAATTTGTTATCTCCCCAAATGAGTAAATTCTTCCAATCCTTTGGATAGTTTTCAGGATATTTATCCTCTGGAAAAAGTGAAAGCGAGTTTCCTCCTTTGGCTCTTGGCTTATTCACCGTCTCAATAGTCTGAAATGGAAGATTTGGTTTTTCAATGGGCATCTTTTCACTCAAGTCAATTTTGTTATATTTTCCTGCCCATAGGAGTTCTACATATTTTTTATTTTCAGCCACTTTTTTCACCTCGATACTACACTTTGACGGTCTTTTTTCTGATTTTTCAAGCTCAACCACAATTAATAAATGATTCCCTTGTGTTAAGAATAGCTTTAATCTGTTAATTCTTTTATCTTCTTTCTCTCTTTCTTATTTTACCAAATTTTTTCCGATTTACTAAGTTAAAATTTCTAATCAATTAGTACCTTTTTATACACCCTTGAAAAATTTTCTCCCAAGATCTTTTTTATGTTTTCTTCACCATATCCCCTTTGCAGTAATTTCTCAACGAGTAACACAATATTTGAATGGTTATCTAAAACTTGAAAAGATGGAGATGGATTAAGTTCGTTAACAAACTGGGGGTTAAATTTTTTTAAATGCTCACAGAAATCAAATCCTAAACCTACATACTCGATTCCAACTAAATTTACAATGTGATCTATATGTTTAACTAAATCGTCAACGTTGGCTTTTTCCGAATCCTTGGCGACGATTTTATTAAAGGCGTTTATTCCTATTACACCGTCGGTATCTGCTATCGCTTTTATCTGTGAATCAGAGAGATTTCTTTCTAAGTTTACTATCTTTCTACAATTAGAATGGGAAGCTATTATAGGTCCTTTAGTAAGCTCAATAACTTGCCAAAATCCTTTATCATTCAAATGGCTAACATCTATTATCATACCTAAACTTTGAGCTTTTTTAACTAAATCTATTCCAAAATCAGATAAACCATTTGAATTTTTCGTTGGGTCTGGCGGTAAAAACTTACTTCCATCACCAGCATAGTTTCTTCTACTCCAAGTCAGTCCAACAAATCTTACACCTAAACGATAAAAGATATCGAGTAAATCTAAATCGTTGTATAAGGGTTCAACACCCTCAAAAGATAAAAATATTCCGATTTTATTACTTTCTTTTGCTTTAATTATATCTTCGTATGATTTACATAACATTAAATAATCGCTTGATTCTTCTAATTCCTGGTAAAATGAGCTGATTTGGTCTAAAGCCTCTCTTAATGAGATTTCAGGGGTTAAAAAACTTTCGATAAACAAAGAGGAAATTACGGCATTTAGTCCGCCTTTGCGAAAATTGTCGAGATGATCGGTTTCTATCACTTTATGGATTCCAAATTTTCTTTGATTTGCTACATCCATTAGTAAATCGAAATGTGCATCGATTACAAGATTTTCTTCTAAGATTTTATGAGCTTGTTCTTTGAAGTTAATCAAAATATTTCCTCCTCAATCTTTTTTATTTTTTGGCCTTAGGAACTCTAAAACATTGTATATAGGACATCTTCTGTGCAGACTTTTAAGAAAGGGACCTGCGGTCCCAAGCAGGGTAGATGGGAGGGCTTCGCCCTGTGACCCTTTTAAGTTCAAAATCTTATTTCTAAAATATTGTATATAGCGCCCCTTCGCCCCGCTGCCCACCCATAAGGAAAAGAGGTGGTAAGGATTTGCTTCGCTGCCCACCCATAAAGAAAAGGAGTGGTAAGGATTTGCTTCGCTGCCCACCCATAAGGAAAAGGAGTGGTAAGGATTTGCCTCGCTACTACCCATAAGGAAAACCCTTGATTTTTTGGACTCGCAAACTGCCCCAAAGTTTATCAGTTTTTTTAATTATACTATTATTTAATAAATTCTTCAAATTCTTTAAAAAATGGAGATAAGTCCATATAATCGAAAATAATTACCCTTAAATGGATTTAGTTGCCGTTAATCGGATTTTGTTTATTTAAAATGTATTGGTATAATATGTCTAGACATGTATGTACATAAGGAGTGAAAGAATATGAATAACAAACCAAAATACGAAAAAATAAAGGAATTTTTGATAGCAAATATAGAAAACGGAACATATAAACCTGATGAACAGATACCATCCGAAAAGGCGTTAGCCAAAGAATTTAAAGTAAGTAGAGAAACTGTCAGAAAAGCACTAGATAAATTAGTTTTTGAAGGTTACCTTTATCGAATTCAAGGTTTGGGAACGTTTGTCTCTCCTATAAAAGGGTTATCTACAAGTTCTATGCAAGAAAAACACAAAATAGGTGTTGTTCTTCCTATTTCACATGAATATTTATCTTTTGAAATATTGGCGGGGATTGAGAAGGCTTATCACAACACAGAATACGAACCTTTCGTTCAGTTCATAGATTCTAATTCCACTATAACGAAATTAAAAATGAAATATATTCTCTCTTCTAATCCAAAAGGATATATAATCCTTCCCACAAAAGAATTGGTAGAAGATGAAATTTTCAAAAGGTTATTAAAAAAAGAGGTTCCTATGGTTTTTGTAGATAAAACAGTTAACGATATTAGGAAACCACTTGTTCAATCTGATAATTACTTAGGTGCATATCACTTGACAAAAGAGCTTATTCAAAATTCAACAGTAAAATCTACCATGTTTTTCTCTGAAGAAGATTTTTCTATTAGCTCCGTGAAAGAAAGATATAACGGAATGTCCGATGCATGTAAAGAGCATAATATTCCCGTTTATAGCGAAATAGTTGGGAAAAATGAGATGGACAGGGCTATAGACAAATGTTTGAAGTACCATGTGGATACTATATTTTGTTGTAACGATATTGTAGCCGTAAGTACTTTGACAGCGTTGCAAGTAAGAGGTCTTTCGGTACCTGAAAAAGTGAAATTATATGGATTTGATGATAGACCAATAGCGCAAAGTATATTCCCAAATCTTACCACTGTAAGGCAACCTTTACGAAATATGGGTGAGGTTGCGGCAAAATACTTAGCTTCAATCATCGAAGGTGAAAATAAAAGCGAGAATTTCAAAATTACTTTGCCTGTTGAACTAGTATGGCGAGATTCAACTGGGCAAAAAATCAAGTGAGGAGGGATCAAGATGAGTAGGAAGATTTTAGTGAGTTTTGTGTTGTTTGTTATGATTTTTTCAAGCATGGCTTTAGCAGTGGAAAAGGTTGTTTTAACTGGAACATTCGCCGCTCCTGCAGATAGGTGGAATGAGTTGATACCAGTGGCTTTAGAAGAGTTAAACAAAAGACATCCCGACATGGACATCACGATGGAATACGAAGTGCTCCCATATGATGATACAAGGTCTAAACTTATCACTTTAACTGCTGGAAAAACTCCAAGAGACTTAGTTTCAGTCGATCAAATATGGTTGGGAGAGTTTGCACAATCAGGTTTCCTAAAAGATATTACAAAAGAAGTTAACTCTTGGGGAAGGATTGATGAATTTTATCCTGCAAATGTCGAAGGTTCAAAATTTAATGGCAAGTTTTACAGTATCTGGACTTGGACAGACGTACGGGTAACTTGGTATTGGAAAGATTTGTTAGAAGAAGCAGACGTAGATCCCGAAATGCTGAAAACTTGGGATGGATACATAGAGGCCTACAAGAAATTAGCTCCTGTCACTATGAAAAAGGGTATATTACCGATGCATTTAGTAGGTGCTAGTCATTCGCCTGATATGTGGTTTCCATATCTATGGATGAATGGTGGAGAAATTCTTGAACAGAAAGATGGGGAGTATTACCCAGCTTTTTATAGCGAGGCAGGTGCAAAGGCACTAACTTTCTTGAGAGATCAAGTAGAAGCAGGTATAAGGCCACAAGTCCAACATCAATGGGGCCAAGAATTTACTGATAAGAGATTTGCTGTAATGATCGAAGGAAGTTGGCTGTTAGGGAACTTCCCTGAAGGATTTGATTTCGATCAAATTGGTATGATTCCAGGATTTCCAGTTCCTGAAGAGGGTATGAAAAGTTCCACGATGATGGGGGGTTGGCTGTTGGCTGTTCCTTCAACATCCGAACATCCCGAGTTAGCTTGGGAATTGATGACTATCATGCTTGATCCAGAAATTTTGACCCCTGTTTTGGCTAAATACGTTTACTTGCCCACTCAAAAAACCATAGCCGAACAAGATCCTTACAAATCCACTCTTGAAACTGAGATACCCTTCTTCGAAGATCTTATGAAGGCGGTAGAAATAGGAAAGGGAAGACCAAATATTCCCGAATATCCACAAATAGCCGAGGCATTGCGAATAGCAATAGAAGAAGTCTATTATGGGGTAAAAACTCCAGAAGATGCCTTGAGAGATGCCTCAAAGAAGGTTGAAGAAATTTTGATCTTCTAAGGAAATTTTGAAAAGTAAAAATTTAACAGAGCAGTCCTCCTTGTTTAAAGGAGGCTGCTTTTAGTAGAGAAAAGACGGAGGTGATGAACCGATGCAAAAGAAAAAGTGGATGCCTTTTTTATTGTTACTACCTGCTTTGGCCATAATGTTCTTTTTAATGATTTTTCCTGTATTTTGGAATATCACTATATCGCTGAATGATGTTAAAACTACTAATATAAATGACGTTTGGCCTTTTGTTGGACTCCAAAACTGGGTAAAAATTTTTCAAGATGAATATTTCCTACAATCTTTAAAAGTTACACTCTTTTTTGTTTTAGGATCGGTATTTTTTCAAATTTTTATAGGATTTTTAATAGCGAGGATTTTAATTGAAAGAGTTTGGGGGACTAAATTTTTTAGAGTTCTTTTTATGCTTCCTTGGCTTTTGTCAGCGACTATCGTTGGATTTTCTTGGCAGTGGATGTACAACGATTATTTTGGATTGATAAATGGTATGCTCATGAGATTAGGAATGCAGCCTGTTAATTGGATATCAGATCCAAACATGGCCTTGATATCCTTATTGATAGCTAACATATGGTTTGGAACACCGTTTTCTATACTTTTTCAAGAATCCTCGTTGTTGACAATCGATAGAAGTTTGTATGAGGCCGCAAAAATTGATGGTGCTAACCCACTTCAAAGTTTTTTCAATATAACGTTGCCTTTGTTGACACCTTTTTTGGGGATAAATTTGATCCTTACTTCTATGTGGAGTGTAAACCTTTTTGATCTTCAATTGGTATTGACGGGAGGAGGTCCCTTAATGTCTACTACAACGGCATCTTTGTATATGTATAAACAAGGTTTTGAGCAAGGTAATCTATCAATTGGTGCAACAATAGGATTAGTTCTACTTATTATAAATTTGATAGTTTCTTTCCTTTATCTACGGGCATTGAGAGGTGAGGAGGCATGACCAAAAAGAATAAAACAATTAGAGCTATATTATTTATTATTCTTGTTATATTCGCTATTTATACGATAATGCCCATATTTTGGGTGTTTGTTACTTCACTAAAAACACCAGAGGAAGCAAGATCATTCCCTCCTACTTTAATTCCTAAAGAAATTACATTTGAAAACTACAAGTTGCTTTTTCAAGATGAACAAATGATGAGAAGCTTTCTGAATAGTATTATAGTAGCGGTTCCAGCAACTCTACTATGTGTTATAATTTCTGCGTTAGCAGCATTCTCCTTTTCAAGGTACAAATTCAGAGGGAAAAAGCAACTTTTAGCTGCAGTGATGGGAGTTTTTATGATTCCTATTACGATGAACACAATCCCGCTCTATTTGATATTTCAGAGGATGGGTTTGCTAGATACATATGCGGGAGTAATCCTGGCTTATCAGGTTTTAATCATACCCTTGAATATTTTTATTCTCAAAAATCATTTTGATACCATTCCTATTTCTTTAGAAGAGGCGGCGGCGCTTGATGGTGCCACTACCATGCAAAGATTTACTAAAGTGATAATGCCTTTATCTTGGCCTGGTTTAAGTATATCTTTTATATTCACTTTCAGATTTGCATGGAATGAATTTGTTTTACCTATGATCTTAATAAGTTCTCCCAGTAAAACTGTTTTCCAAGTTGCAATGTACAGGTTTTTGGGACTTTACAGTATAGATTGGGGCTTACTTAGTGCCGCTATAGTAATTGGTATGATCCCAATTTTGATAATAATAATATTCTTTCAGAGACAGCTCTTACAAGGGATACAGGCTGGTTCAATTAAAGGATAATTGGAGGCGAAGAGATGTACTACATCATTTCACACACTCATTGGGATAGAGAATGGTTCGCTCCGGCGGATATAACAAAAAAAATGCTACCTAGTTTATTTCAAAAACTCTTCGAGTTAATTGATAATAATCCTGAATACAAATTTGTGTTAGATGGACAAATGTTGATAGTGAAAGATTATTTAAGTAATTTTCAAGGAGAAGAAAGAAAAAAAGTAGAGAACGAATTGAAAAAATACTCTAAAAATATAGCCTTTGGCCCATACTATGGACAAATTGATTGGAGAGTATCTGAAGAAAGCTCAATTAGAAATATTATATTGGGTAGACAAGAGGCTAAAAAATATGGAAATGTCATGAATATAGGTTGGTTACTGGATAATTTTGGTTTTTCGTCTCAAGTTGCACAAATTAATTCTAAATGTGAAATAGAAGGTTGTTTCCTCTGGAGAGGGTTAAAAGTGAAATTTCCAAAAATCGGGTTTACTTGGAGCAGCCCCGATGGTAGCAAAATTCACGGCATATTTTTACTCGATAGTTATAGGAATATCATGAGGTTGAAAGATTTTCCAGAAGTTATGGAAAAAAGATTGGAATTGGAAATTAACAAGCTAAAAAAATATTCGAAAACTAATTATCTCCCTTTACTAAACGGATACGACTTGGACCCTGTTCCAGAAGATCCCACTGATGGAGAATTAAAAACGGTTTTTCCAGATGAGTTTATACAAGGATATTTTAAACAAGAAGACCCTTCTTTAATAGGAGAATACGTGGGTGAACTCATGGATGGAAGCGTTGTTTCGGTATTTCCAGGAAGTTTATCAACAAGGCAGTATTTAAAAATTATGAATTGGCATTCTGAATATATGCTCTCTAAGGTATTAGAACCCTTGATTGCTATCGCAGACAATTCTGAAGACGATAAAGAGATACAAAAGGCTTGGGAATATTTAATAATGAACCTAGTCCACGACAGCATAGGAGGAGTAGGAGTAGATCAGATTCATGAAGATATGGAAGAAAGATACAATAAAATTAAAGAGATTTTTGAATCAACTTTAAATAAAGTTTTGGATAAGGTAGGCCAGATTTTACCTTTAGGTTATACTTGTCTAAACTTGAATCTTCAGGAAATACCCGTATTATTTGAAGATAAAGAAACCCTTTATAGATTTTCTGCACCATCAGGCAGTTTATCAAAAGTACATTTAAAAAAGTATAAAGTAAGTTATTTAGAAAAACCAATAAATAGTTTTCATTGGGAGAACGAACATTTCAAAGCATTGGTTGAAAACGGGAAGCTTAGAATTAAAAAGGAAAATAACGATTATTTAATCAGAGCTGTTTTGGTAGAAGATAAGGGTGATGAATACTCTTCTGCATTTGATAAAGAGTTGAACTTAACTTTCTCAAGAATGAGATTGAAAGCACGGTCAGATAATTATTCCAAAATAGCTCTTGATTTTACCAGCAACGAAGTTGACTTCACCCTTTATTTGACATTTTCAGAATTGCCCTATATCAATATCGAAATTGAATCTTTGGGAAAAGGATCAGATTATGGATTACTTTTATCTTTAATTGGAGATGGAGATATAAATGCAGGTGTACCTTTTGATTCTGTAAAAAGACCATATGAAGTAAAATATGAGGAACCAGAAGAAGAAATGAAAAAGTTTTTAGTTGCTGCAAGAGAAATCTCTTTTAATAACGTTTTTTCTATGAAGGATTACGCTGGATTAGAAAAGGATGACCATTTTGCAGCCTTTATGGCCAAAGGAATTTATAGTTATACCACACATTCTACGACATCCTTGACCCCGTTCGGGGCGTTTTCTGCAGAAAAAGCTGCTTCTTTAATTTTATTAAGATCTGTAAGCTGGCTTTCTGTTGAAAATGTAAAAGGAAGAATTGGAGATGCCGGTCCCGTAATGTACACTCCTGGAGCCGAAGTAAAAAGAAAAATGAAAATTGAAGCCGCCTTTTGCATATCATCTAAAGATAATTTTTTGAAATACAAAAATTCCTTTATCAATCCGCCTTTATTGTTTTATAAACATAGTAATAATTCAGGTTTAGAAAACCAGGCCGGGGTGGTGCATAAATTCTATTCTTCAGTGGATGAAAACATAGAATTTGTGAATATGAAACCTTCAATAGACAAAGAAGGGATAACCCTACGGTTTTTTAATCCTACTCACAAGAAAAAAGAGATAAAATTACCTCAAAAATCAATAAAAACCGATTTATTAGAGAATGAATTAGAAGAATTCGATGGAACAATCAAGCCAAAAGAGATATTAACTTTAAAAATACCTAAGCTATCTTTTAATATTTGTTCTGATGATCAAGGCTCAAAAGTTAACATCGTATATCCTAAATTTACGTGGGATATCTCTGAAGATCTTTCGAAACCGGATATAGATATAATAAATAATATGGAAAGAGAAGCCAAAGATCTTAAAGAACATATAAAAGATTTAGAAAAGAAAATAAAAGAAAGTCAAGGTATTAACAGGTATGAATTGCTTTTTGAAAAGTATAAATTAATGAGGAAGGCGCTAGAATTAGAGTTATCCTCGTTATATAACAGATCTAAGATTGAACGTGTGGATCCTTCAAAAATAGAACATATAATTGTAGAGTTGAACGATGTCAGAATAAAAAGGAGAGGCATAGAGTTTTTACTGGCTACTCTCAAGTAGTTTCATAATCTATAATATATTATACGGGGGGACATCATTATGAAAAAAGTATTTGGTTTAGTGCAATTGAGCTCAAAATTGAATGACAAAGAAACAAACCTTAAAAAGTTAGATTCTTTGATTTCAAAAGAAGTAAAAAAAGCGGATTTATACATCCTACCAGAGTTTTTTAACATAGGATACGATCTTGAAAGTATTAACAATTACGCCGAAGATCTTGCCGAAATTATACCAGAAGGTGAAACTACTCAAGAAGTTATAAGGATTGCAAAGAAATACAACGTTTCTATTGTTGCAAACATTTTAGAAAAAGACCCAATAATAATTGGGAAGTATTACGATACCTCGATTTTAATAGATGATTCAGGTAAATTACTTGGTAAGTATAGAAAAATATTTGTTTTTCCAAAAGAAAAGTTTAGACTTTCCGAAGGAACGTCTATAGAGATAATAGATTGGAAAGGTATAAAAATCGGTTTATCAATTTGTTATGATCATGCTTTTCCAGAATTATATAGGGTAATGGCCCTTAGAGGGGCACAAATACTAATAATTACCTCTGCTGTTCCAAAAGGTTTTGAAAAATTAGTAGAGGTAAGAACATCCGCCCGGGCACAAGATAATCAACTGTTTGCAATCGGGGTAAACGCCGTTGGTAAACCCTCTGAAGATTCGATTCCTTTTTGCGGAAATTCCATAGCTGTTGATCCACATGGAGATACCCTGATTAAATTGGAAGATGAAGAAGATGTAATTGCACAGGTAAGTATAGATACCGATAAAATTCTTGAAGAAAGGCTTTTGGAGCCATCACTTCACGAAATAAAGATGTTGAAGATCTACAATGAGATAGCTTTCAAAATTGATTAAACAAAAACCCTCCAACAGACGTATATGACTTTGGAGGGTTTTTGTATTTTTTAATTTAATATTGAAGATCAAATTTAGGGTCGACAGATTTAGCGTTTAACTCACGGGAAGTTTTGACTTCTTTTTTCAATAGTTCTTTCCAGGTATCTAAGAGCTCTTGTAGGAAAGATCTTACTTCTTTTAAAATTTCAATATCCTTTTTGGTATTTGATTCTAACAATCTTTGATACATGTAATTATAAAGTGCTCTGAGGTTTTTAGCTATCTCTCCACCTTTTTCAAGATTCAAAGAAACGTTGAGTTCTGTGACTATGTCTTCAACTCTTATGATCTGTTTATTGGCCTCGGAAAAATTTTTGTTTTCAATAGCTTTTATTGCTCTATTTATTCTTTCTATCGAATTTTGATACAAAAGTTCGACTAATTTTGCGGGACTAGCTGTTTTTATACTGTTTTCAAAATAATAGTTAGCGTTTTGATTATTATTGTACATTCAAATTACACCCCTTTTTTCTCAAGAGTTTTTTGAGCATTTTTTAAAATCGTTTCAAAGGTCGACAAAACTTCATTGAAATCAAATTCAATGATGTCTGAAAGCTCTAAATAATCTTGATTCCCTTGAGATCTAATTATATCTTGGACAACATTTTGTACGTCGTCTAAGTCTCCTGGGTTGTAAAAATCTTCCTCGCTGAAAGCTCGTGTTTGTTCTATGACGTCTAATAGAGCTTGCAAACCTTCTGCAATACTGTTAAGCATTTTATGCCCTTCGTTTGTATTAAGCAAAACTTCTTTTGAAACCCTTTCTAAATTTTCCCTAACCTTACTAATATATTCAAGTGATTGAGAGATAAGATCGAATAAAACTTCTTTTTTTGAAGTGAATTCCAACTCTACCTCTTCTCCACCTTCAAAGAAAGAATCTTTTATTTCATCGTAATAATTTAAAGGGATTTCTTTTTCATTGATCGTTATTTTAGTTAAAACGCCTTTTGTTTTGTTAATATAATCTTGCACTATCTCTTCAAAAGTATTGTACTTATCTGCTGGAATATCTAAATCAAAAGTTTTTACACCGCTTATTCTCAACTTTATATTCTCCTCATCAAACATTGTATTCACTCCTTTTTTTTCTGACTCCTAGAATATAATCGTCTAAAAAAGTTATTTCTTTAGAATAAAAGTATCACATTTTAATGATATAATAAAAAGAGAAAATTTAAAACAGATCTAGGCATTTAGAAAAATAAAATAAGGGTGGGCAGCGGGGCGAAGGGGCGCTAAATAATATTTTAGAGTTTCTAAAGACCAGACGATTTTTTGGGATTAGGAGGAGTCAGTATGGCAGATGTAAAAAGTAGAAGAGAAAAAATAATGAACGGTTTGGAAGAAGGTTCGATGTTGATTCTTTACTCAGGAAAAAGTCCAGTAAAAAGCGCAGACGAAACCTATAGCTTTACTCCTGATCGAAACTTCTACTATTTTACGGATTTAGATATAGAAAACGCTTATTTATTAATTTACAAAACCGAATCAAAAACAGTTGAAAAACTATTCATAGAAAGAAACGATCCAAAGTTAGCTAGATGGGTTGGTGAAAAGCCAAGTAAAGAACATTGTTCTAAGTTTAGTAAAATTCAAGAAGAAGATATATCTTTTTTGGATGAATTAAATGGATATATTGGAGACACCCTATCAAGGTTTAACATTAAGAATGTATATTTGTATTTAAAATCTCCTCATTGGGAGAGTATGACAAAAGAAAAGCAAATTGCTCAAGAAACACAAAGATTATTTCCATATGTTAGTATAAAAGATGTTTCAGCAAAAATAGCAGAATTGAGGACTATTAAAGATGAAGAAGAAATCAATAATATTAAGAAAGCCATTGAAATTACAAGAGAAGGGATTTTGAACATAATAAAAAATTCAAAGCCTGGAATGTACGAGTACGAGCTTGAAGCATATTTTGATTTTTCTTTGAGAAAAAACGGGGTAAAAGATTTCGCTTTTAAACCAATAGTAGCCTCAGGACCAAATTCTACGATTTTACATTACTCTGCAAACAGCCGAAAAACACAAGAGGGCGATTTAGTATTGTTGGACTTGGGGGCACAATATAATTATTATAGTGGGGATATATCAAGGACTTTTCCCATAAGTAGACAGTTTTCTCCAAGACAAGCAGAAATTTACCAAATTGTTTTAAATACCCAGAAAGAAGTTCAGTCACAAGCCAAACCAGGTTTAACCCTTTTTGAATTGAATGAAATTGCCAAGAAATCGTTAGCAGAAAGTTGTAAAAAAATTGGCTTGATTAAAACCGATGAAGAGCTTTCAAAATATTATTTTCATTCCGTGAGTCACTTTTTAGGTTTGGATACCCATGACGTAGGAGATAGGAATATTCCTTTAAAACCAGGAATGGTCATTACCAATGAGCCAGGTTTGTATATAGAAGAAGAGGGTATCGGGGTTCGCATAGAAGACGATCTTCTTATAACTGAGAATGGATGCGAAAATTTATCCAGAGAAATCCCCAAAGAGATTGAAGAAATTGAATGTATTTGGAGTGTGTTTTAATGGTAATTTTGGGAATAGATCCCGGCTATGGAAGGATAGGATACGGTGTCCTTGAAAAAAAAGGTAACAGGTTCAACTTGATTGATTATGGCGTAATATATACTAGCAAGGAAGACGAACTTCCAAAAAGGTTACTGAACATAGACGAACAACTCAGAAATTTAATAGAAACCTATAAACCTGATGAGTCTGCTGTAGAAAAATTATATTTCTTTAAAAACGTTGCAACCGCTATACAGGTAGGAGAGGCGAGAGGTGTTATTCTACTTTGTTTAGAAAAAGAAAATATACCGATTTATGAATACACACCTTTTCAGATAAAACAGGCTGTTACAGGATATGGAAGAGCTGAAAAAGGGCAGATACAGAGAACTTTAAAGTTATTATTGAAGTTGGAAAAAACGCCAACTCCAGATGATGCAGCAGATGCGTTAGCCACAGCTTTTTGTCATGGAAATTTTAGGAGGAGCTTCAAAAATGCAAGATATTAAAAATTTCTTGATGGAAAATGTAGGTTTTATTCCTTTTGAAATAAGTGGAAAAATCATTGTAAAAGATGAGGAGGCAGAAATCAATTTACAGGATATAGGTAAGGATATCGATGAGGCTTCATTGAAGCTTTTCTTTACTAGACTTCTCAAGAGAGATGTCAAAATCTCTTTTACAAATGATGAAGGACCCGAATTTATTGTTAGAAATTGGCAACAATTGATAATGAATCATCGTTTAAAAGATTATCTAAGACTTTTAAAGCCTGAATATTTTCAAGAAAACAAAATAGTATTTAAAACGTACTCGCCGATAGTAAAAAACAGATTAACAAAGGAAAAAGAAGAATTGGATAATATTTTATTTAAATATCTCGGTGGCAGAATCCCTTATGAATTTATTATAGATGAAAGTTTAAAACCCACTTTTATTGATAAAGGTTATGACAGGTCTGATTCCCATGATAGTAACTTAATGTCTAATTCCGATATTTCGAAAAAATTAGCCGATACAGAAAGGGTCGTGATTATGGGGAGGGATTTTAAAAAAGTACCACTACCGTTATCGATGCTTCCTTCAAATGAAGGAAGTAACGTTGTAGTTAACGGGAAAATATTCTACAAAGAGTACAATGAAAAAGGGCCTGTATCTACTCTTTTCATTACTGATAAAAAAAGTTCCGCTGTTGTAAAAACCTTTTCTGAAACGGCTAATAATTTAAACAAAGAATTAGATGAGGGAGATAACGTATTAATTGAAGGTATTATTTTTTACGATTCTTTTAGTCATGAATTTGCAATTAGACCTATGAATATAGTTAAGTTAAAAGAAGAAACCCTTGAAAGGAAAGATAACTACCCCACAAAAAGGGTGGAGCTTCATTTACACTCAAAACTAAGTGCGATGGAAGGGTTACTCGACGTGGGGGAAGTAGTAAAGACCATAAAAAATTGGGGCCATAAAGCGGTAGCTATAACCGATTCTGGGGTCGTTCAGAGTATTCCAGAATTTTATGAAAAAGCTGTTGCAGAAGGTATAAAACCTATTTTTGGTATGCAAGCCTATGTCGTTGATGAATTTGTCAACATTATAAGTTTGCTGACGGAAGATAAAAAAATAAGTGAAACTGAATTTGTTGTTTTCGATTTGGAAACCACAGGATTAGAACCTGCTATGCACGAAATAATTGAGATAGGTGCTGTAAAAATAAAGAACCTGAAAATCGTGTCTAAGTTTCATCGTTTAATTAAGCCCAGAAAACCTGTCTCAAACTTTACAAGTAATTTTACAGGTATAACAAATCAGATGTTGGAAGTTGAAAAGCCGATAGAGGAAGTCCTACCTCAATTTTTGAGTTTCATAGAAGGCACAGTGTTAGTTGCCCATAACGCTGATTTTGATTACCGTTTTATACGGGAATGGGTTAGAAAAGTTTATAACGAACACTTTGAACAGACCTATATAGATACTTTAGCCCTTTCGAAATCCTTGTTAACTTTAAAAGGATATGGGTTGGATAAGGTAGTTGAGGAGTTAAAGCTTGGAAATTTTGAACACCATAGGGCTCATGAAGATGCAAATATAACCGCTTTAGTGTTTTTGAAACTTATAGAAATGGCAAAACCTAAAAATGTGGAAATGTTGTCGGATCTTGAAAAATTACAAAAATTCATAGATTTTAGAAGAATCCGACCAAGTACTATGACTATTTTGGTAAAGAACAAAATCGGCCTCAAGAATCTTTATAAACTAGTTTCAAATGCCCACGTAAAATATTTTTACAGAGTACCCAGAATTTTAAAAAGTGAATTATCCCGAATGAGAGAAGGTTTGCTGATAGGTAGTGGAGCAGAAGAAGGAGAAATCTTTCAAACCTATCTTAGGGGTGGATCTCATGATGAAATTATCGAAATAGCCAAGTTTTACGATTATCTGGAATTGACCCCATTGGATGCCTTATCAGAACGATCTATTTCAGAAGAGCAGTTAAAAAAGATTTATAAAGATATATATAACCTTGGCAACGAATTAAACATGCCCGTTGTAATGGTTTCAAACGCTCATTATCTAGATAAAGAAGACCAAATATTTTACAACGCATTAAAAGTTGCAGAAAAGAGAAAAACTTCCATTGCACACAGATACTTGCGTACAACTGATGAGATGGTAGATGAAGCTCAAAGAATTTTTGGAGATAAAGAAATAGCCGAGAAAATAGTCATAACCAATACTAATGAGATCGCAGATCAGGTAGAATCAATAAAGCCGCTTAGTAACAAACTGCATCCTCCCAAGATAGAGAATGCAGAAGTGGAAATAGAAGAAATTGCAAAGAAAAAGGCCTATGAGATATATGGAAATCCTTTACCAGAAATTGTTGAAAGCCGATTGAATAGAGAACTGGAATCTATCATAAAACATGGATATGCGGTACTGTATCTAATAGCTCAAAAAATAGTACAAAAATCCCTAGAGGATGGATATTTGGTTGGTTCCAGGGGGTCTGTTGGTTCTTCTTTAGTGGCTACAATGCTGGGAATAACGGAGATAAACCCTCTCCCTCCTCATTACATATGTCCAAATTGTAAAAATGTAGAATTTTTTGATAATAAGGAGATAGGTTCTGGCTATGATCTTCCCGATAAAAAATGTGAAAAATGCGGAACAAAAATGAAAAAAGATGGCCAAGATATTCCTTTTGAAACATTCATGGGATTCGAAGGTGACAAAATACCTGATATAGATTTGAATTTTTCTGGAGATTATCAAAATATAGCACATAAATACATAGAAAAAATGTTCGGAGAAGATCATGTTTTTCGGGCAGGTACTATATCAACGATTGCAGATAGAACTGCCTTTGGTTTCGCTAAGAAATATTGTGAAGAGCAGGGAATTGTAAAAAATAGTGAGATAACGAGAATAGTCAAAGCGATAACAGGGGTGAAACGGACAACAGGACAACACCCCGGTGGACTCATGATAGTGCCAAAAGAAGAGGAAGTTTACGATTATACACCGATTCAGTTCCCTGCCAATGATAATAAAGCTAATGTTCAAACCACTCATTTTGATTACCACGTAATACATAACGATCTTGTAAAATTAGATGCGCTTGGACATGACGACCCCACATTCATTAAAATGATGTCAGATTTAACTGGAGTAGACCCCATGGCAATCCCCATGGACGATAAGAAAACCTTGAGTTTGTTCTCTTCCACAAAAGCTTTGAAAATAGACTTAAAAAATGAATTGGGTACAACTGTTGGAACGTTAGGGGTCCCAGAATTTGGTACTACCTTTGTTCGAAGGATGTTGGAAGACACAAGACCGAAGAGTTTTTCTGAATTGGTAAGAATATCTGGCTTATCTCATGGCACTGATGTATGGTCCGGAATAGCTAAAAACTGGATAGATAGGAAGGTTGCAACTTTAGATGAGGTAATTTCTTGTAGAGACGATATAATGAATTATTTATTATCTAAAGGCGCACCACCAAAAAGTGCTTTTTCAATAATGGAAAAGGTAAGAAAAGGTAAAGGTATAGACGCAGAAGATATTGAACTAATGAAAGAATTAAAAGTACCGGAATGGTTCATCATCTCTTGCCAAAAAATTAAATACCTCTTTCCAAAAGCTCATGCGGCTGCTTACGTTAGTATGGCCTTTAGAATCGCATGGTTTAAAGTTCATTATCCATTAGCTTTTTATTCTACATATTTTACCGTCAAAGGTGATGAATTCAACTTAAAAGTCATTTTCTCCGGTCGAGAAGCTATTAAGAAAAGAATATTTGAACTCCGTAATATGGATTTGGATGTTCGTAAAAAAAATGAGATGGTTGTTTTGGAGTTAGCATTGGAAATGATGCTCAGAGGGTTTAATTTCACCATGGTTGATTTGTACAAGTCTGATTCAAAGAAGTTTTTAATAGATGGAAATTCTCTTATTGTGCCTTTTATCAAGGTTCCGAATCTAGGCGAAAAAGCTGCAGAAAATATCATTAAATCACGAGAAAATGGGTTTAAATCCATAGAAGATTTTGCTGCAAAGAGTGGATGTAACAAAACAAATGTAGAAACTTTAAGGGAATTAGGTGTGTTGAAAAACTTACCAGAAACAAATCAAATGTCACTTTTTAAAGGATGAAATAAATGGAAGGTTGGTTGACTTATGTTGAATTAAAAACTATTACAAAACTTCTTGACGCATTCTGTGGTTCCGTTGAACCCTCCTTCAGAAATGCTTACTTTTATTATGACAGAGCTCTTAAAATTTATGCGACAGATGGATGTGCGAAGATATATCTGAATGTTACCAAAGAATTCCTCCCGTTTGATGGAGTTGCTTCCGTTCCAATCCAATACTTAAAGGGGATTATAAGGGATACGAAATTAAAAGATGATTCTTTGGTTAAAATAACTGTAGAAGATAAGCTTATATCCTTTGAAATTCAAGGGATCACATTGAATAGTAAAATAGAAAAGATGGATACCAAACAAATAGAGGTCAGTAGAGAGTTTACTTTATTAAGCAAAAAAGAGATAGGGTCTTTTCTTAATAAACTCGATTTTGTTTCTGCTTCTGCCAACGAAGGAGATGTCATTGACTTTTTCACGTTCAATGATAATTTAATTTTTGGTTATTTGAGTAATTATTATAAATTGAACAGCATCTACGGGAATGTTCGTGAGGAGTTTCATAGAGAAATTCCGTTTATTTCCGCAAGACATATAGTTAAGTCTTTAAATCTTTTGAAAAAAAGTTCTATCCTTGAATTTGGTATAAACAAAAAAGATATAGTACTAAGAGTCCCCGGAATATTCATCAAAATATGTTCATCGATCCCTTCTTACAATAAGAATTTGTTGGTAACACAAAACAGTTTTGTTGAAGAAAAAGAAATCAACACAAAGGAATTAAAAAAGGTACTATCAAAATTATATGTAACCTTCTCTGAAAGTAATATTGCCTACTTACTGTTAAATAAAGGTAATAGTTACATTTATAAAGAAAACAACAATTCAAAAATTTCTTTTAAATTGCCTTATTCTTTTGAAAATCAATATTTAATCACAATACATACTAGGAAAATTCGTTCAATTTTATCTAGAATGTCAGAAAATTTAAGAGTTTACCTATCACCGAAAGAATTAGTATTAGAAGAAAAGAAAAACGAAAAAAGAGCCAGTTTTTTAGTTCAAGAGTTCAAAAAGCTAACTTAATTTAATCATCTTACAGAGAAGAAGCGTTAACAGTAATTTAGGAAATCATCTTTCTCTTGAAAAGAAATTAAGATATAATTCGTGTTGTAATAGCGACAATTTTAGTTATATTTAATTTAGCCGGGGAGTGATTGCATGAAAGGTATTTTAAATTTTTTTAAGGATTTTGGAAGAATTTTCAAAGCCTTGTCAAAAGATTTAGATATGTACATCAAAAAGGATCCGGTTGCAAAAAACAAGTGGAAGGTATTTTTCACTTCGATCCCTTTTCATGGGTTGATGGCTTACCGTTTTGCCAATTTCTTTTATAGGTACAAGATATATCCTCTTGCTTACGTTATATATGTGTTGAGTAAGATATTACATTCTATGGATATACATCCCGCAGCCTATATTGAACCTGGAGTAGTCATTGACCACGGTTTTGGTGTTGTTATTGGAGAAACTGCGAGTGTAGGTAGTGGGACGTTGATCTATCACGGGGTAACTCTGGGAGCTAAAAATGTCACTATAGGTAAAAGACATCCGATAGTTGGTAAAAATGTGATGATCGGTGCTGGGGCTAAGGTCCTTGGACACATATACATAGGAGATGAATCGGTCATTGGTGCTAATTCCGTTGTTTTAATGGATGTGCCACCTAAATCTTTGGCAGTTGGGGTACCAGCAAAGATCAAAAAAACCAATTGTCCATCTTCTAACTACTATGACTTAAACAATACAATAAACTCGGATTTTGTAATTTAGATAATTCATCTAGGAACGTCTGAAAACATATGCAAGAGTAAGATAATTTTTTTGATCTAATCTGAAACAATATAAGATGGAAGGTGATCTTTTGATTTACACCTCGATAGGGAACACTCCAATTATTACCTTATCAAAGATTATTCAACCTGGAAGAGTTTTTGTTAAATTAGAAAAAAATAATCCCGCAGGTAGTATAAAAGATAGGCCCGCTTTTTTTATGATAAGTGATGGTGAAATTAAGAACAAGCTTAATGAGAGCCAAAATATAATTGTCGAACCTACGAGCGGAAACACAGGTATAGCTTTGGCAGCAATTGGTAGAAGCAGAGGTTATAGAGTCATATTAACTATGCCTGAAAGCATGAGTGAAGAAAGAAAGAAAATCTTAAAGTTTTTTGGTGCCGAATTGATACTTACTCCCGCTGATCAAGGAATGAAAGGGGCAATTAACAAGGCTTTAGATATTGTGAACGAAACAAAAGGATATATGCCCAATCAGTTCTCAAATCCTGCCAATCCATATTCACATGAAGTAACTACGGGACCAGAAATTATCAAACAGATGGACTATTCTTTAGATGCCTTTGTTGCAGGGGTGGGAACTGGTGGAACAATAACCGGGGTAGCAAGGGCGTTAAAAAAAGCATTCTCAGAATGTGTTAGAATAGTGGCAGTAGAACCAACCAATTCACCTGTCATATCTGGAGGTAACCCTGGTAAACACACGATTCAAGGTATAGGAGCGGGATTCATTCCAGATAATTTGGATCAGAATCTAATAGATGAAGTAATGCAGATAGATGACGAAGAAGCTATTGAAATGACAAAAAAATTAGCAAAAGAGGAAGGATTATTTGTAGGAATATCTTCAGGTGCAAATATATTGGCAGCGATTAAATTAGCCGATAGAATGGGAAAAGGTAGAAGAATTGTTACCATTGCCCCTGATAGTGGCGATAAATACATGAGTTTATTATAAATTTATCTTAACATAAAAATGGTATAATAAGTTTGAATCTTTAAACAAGTAAGAAACGTATAACAGGAGGAATCATTGATGTCAGAAAAGTATTGCTCTTTTTGTGGGAAACCATCAAGCCAAGCAGAAGCTTTAATTGCAGGCCCTAACGGTATTTATATCTGTGATGAGTGTATAAACCTTTTTCAAGAGTTAGTTGAAGAGAATAAAACAAAAAACGGGGAAAAGGCTGAAGCAAAAGTTAAAACTCTTCCAACTCCACGACAGATAAAATCAGAACTAGATAAATATGTAATTGGTCAAGAAACAGCTAAGAAAATAATTTCTGTTGCTGTTTACAATCACTACAAAAGAATATATTCTTCAAAGAATATCAATGATGTTGAGTTAGATAAATCTAACGTTTTAATGATTGGGCCTACAGGTACTGGAAAGACCTTGATCGCTCAGACTTTAGCTAAGATATTGGACGTCCCCTTTGCAATTGCAGATGCTACAACATTAACTGAAGCTGGTTATGTTGGAGATGACGTTGAAAACGTTATACTAAGACTTTTGCAAGCTTGTGATTATGACGTAAAAAAAGCTGAAAAAGGAATAATTTATGTTGATGAAATTGATAAAATAGCTAGGAAATCGCCAAACCCTTCAATCACTAGGGACGTTTCTGGTGAAGGAGTACAACAAGCATTACTTAAAATAGTTGAAGGAACTTTAGCTAACGTTCCCCCTCAAGGAGGAAGGAAACATCCTTACCAAGAATTTATCCAAATAGACACCTCAAAGATCCTTTTCATTGCAGGAGGGGCGTTTGACGGTTTAACAGACATAATAAAACACAGGGTAAAGGATTCTTCTTTAGGATTTGGAGCCGACATAAAAAGTAATAATAAACAAAGAGATGGCGAGATCTTAAGAAATATTGTTCAAGATGATCTTATTAAGTATGGATTAATTCCTGAATTTGTAGGTAGATTCCCTGTGGTTGCAACTCTTAACGATTTAGATCAAGAAGACCTCGTTAAAATTGCCATGGAACCAAAGAATGCATTATTTAAGCAATATCAAAAGATGTTGGAAATAGAAGGTATAGAACTAGAAATTACAACAGAAGCTATGAAAGAGATATGTTCGCAAGCCTTGAAACGAGGCACAGGTGCAAGGGCATTAAAGACAATATTTGAAGAAATAATGCTCGATATAATGTATGAAGCACCTGAGATAAAAAATAAAATTAACAAAATCGTTATAGATGAAGAGGTAGTAACTAAGAAAAAACCTGCCGTTAAAAGGAAGGAAAGCGCTTGAACATATTAGAAAGTGAAAAAGATCCGATTATTTTTGGAGTAGAAACTTCATGTGATGAAACTGCGGTGGCAATATTAAAAGGTAAAGATCAATTGCTTTCTAATTTAGTTTATTCACAGATCGATGTTCATAAGATATTTGGAGGAGTTGTACCAGAAGTTGCCGCTCGAAAACATGTCGAAGTTTTGTACAAATTAAGTTTAAAAGCCTTCGAAGAGGCACAAATTACCCCAAATGACATAGATGCAGTTAGTGTATCTTTTGGCCCTGGATTAATCGGGGCCTTACTTATTGGGGTAAGTTTTGCTAAGGGGATCTCTTTATCCTTGGGTAAACCATTAATTGGTGTAAATCATTTAATGGGTCATATATATGCTAACTTTCTTGAATTCCCAAAACTGAAACCTCCTTTTGTCACATTATTAGTTTCCGGTGGACATACAGCAATTTTGCTGGTTAAAGATTATTTGGACTTTGAAATAATAGGGGAAACACGTGATGATGCGGCAGGAGAAGCTTTTGATAAAGTCGCCAGGATTTTGGATTTAGGTTATCCAGGAGGACCAGTTATAGATGAAATTTCAAAAAAGGCTCAAAAATTGTACGATTTTCCTAGACCATTGTACAACAAAGGATACGACTTTTCTTTTTCTGGCTTAAAAACATCTGTTTTGTATTTTGTAAGAGATTATCCGGAGGCAAAAAAAGAAGATATAGCTGCTTCATTTCAAGAAGCAATAATAGACACCCTTGTTTATAAAGTTACTAAATTTGCAATTAAAGAAAATATAAAAGATATTGTAATAGCAGGAGGAGTTGCCGCAAACTCTCTGTTGAGAGAAAAATTAAATACTTTTAAAGACAAATTGAATATCTATTATCCAAGACAATCGTTATGTACTGATAATGCAGCGATGATATGCCGTGCTGGGTACGAAAAGTATATAAGAAACATGTTTGATACGTTAGATTTGGATGTTGTTCCTAATTTGGGATTATCTAAAATATAACGACAATTAGTTCTGTGAATGGTTGACGGTAAGGGATTATTATGATATAATAAATTTCGGAAAAGTTAATAACTATTATGGAGAGATGGCCGAGTGGTCGAAGGCGCACGCCTGGAGAGCGTGTGACGGTTAAAAGCTGTCCGTGGGTTCAAATCCCACTCTCTCCGCCATCAAGAATAATAAATGCTGGAAAATTTCCAGCATTTATTATATTATTTTCTTATTTTACAGTTTCTTTCATACCCGCTTTTATTGCCTTTAGGTTTATTTCTAACAATTTTCCCTTTTTCCCTGTTAATTTTTCTTTTAAAGCTTCTTCTACGGCTTCAAAGCTGACTGCTTGTGTTGCTTTTAAGTAAGCTCCAAGCATAACCATATTTAAAACTTTTAAATTACCTAGTTCGTCCGCTATTTCATTAGCAGGTACTTTAACTAAATGTATGTCTTTTCTTTCTGGTTTTCTATCGATCACAGAAGAGTTGATCAACAATAGCCCATTCTCTTTCAATGCTTTTTCAAATTTTATCATAGACGGAATATTGAACGCAGCAACTTCATTCGGTTCATCTAACACCGGTGACGCAATGTATTCATCAGAAATTATTACCGTACAGTTTGCAGTTCCACCTCGCATTTCAGGTCCATATGATGGAAGCCATGTGGTATATTTTCCATCAATCATAGCCGCTAAAGAAATTATTTGACCGAAAAGCATTACACCTTGTCCACCAAAACCGGCGGCTATTAACCCATGGTATGACATAAAAACACCTCCATTTATTTATTCCCTTTGATATTTGTAAGAACAAGGGAATATAAGATGACTAGCGAACATCTCCCACTTTATCAACATATACACCTAAAGGAAACTCTTTTACCATATTATCTTCCAACCACTTCATAGATTCTATGGGTGTTAATCCCCAATTAGTGGGGCATGTTGATAAAACTTCAACTAAACCAAAACCTATATTATTGAGTTGAGCATAAAAAGCCTTTTTTATATACTTTTTTGTTTTTATTACGTCTTGCGGAGTTGTAACTTTTGTACGAGCTAGAAACGCAACTCCTGACAATTCTTTTAGAACCTCTGAAACATGAATAGGATACCCTTCAATATTTTCTCTTCTTCCATATGGGCTAGTTGTGGTTTTCATTCCTAAAAGGGTAGTTGGTGCCATTTGTCCTCCTGTCATACCGTATATAGCATTGTTTATAAAAATTGTTGTAATACGTTCACCTCTATTGGCAGCATGTATTATTTCTGCGGTTCCAATAGCTGCTAAATCACCGTCCCCTTGGTATGTAAAAACAACGTTATCTGGACTTGCTCTTTTGATACCAGTAGCTACCGCAGGTGCCCTTCCGTGAGCTGCTACGGTGCCATCTACATCAAAAAATTCATAAGCAAATACGGAACATCCAACAGGTGCAACCATTATGGTTTTACCTTGTATTTCCAACTCATCGATTACTTCAGCAATCAATCTATGAACAATTCCGTGAGAACATCCTGGGCAATATGTAAACTCTTTTTCACTTAATGAGGTTGGTGCTTTAAATCTTTCTGCATAGGCCATTAATCTCACCTTCCTTTAAACTAATTCCATTAATTTTGCCAATACTTCTCCTGGGGTTGGAACTACTCCACCCGTTCTTCCATAAAATTCTACTGGTTTTTTTCCGTTGACTGCCAGTCTTACATCCTCCACCATCTGACCGAAACTCATTTCTACGGTGAAGAACAATTTAGCGTTTTCAGTGTATCTTCCCAATTCTTCATATGGAAATGGCCATAAACTTATTGGGCGAAATACCCCTGCTTTTACGCCTTTCTCCCTGGCAGTATCCACAACTGATTTAACTATTCTTCCCATCGTTCCATAGGCAACCAGCACAACTTCTGCATCGTTTAATTTATATTCTTCAAATAATTTTTCTTCTTTTACTATTGTTTTGTATTTTTCATGTCTTTGAATATTCATTTTTTCTAATTTTACAGGGTCCAAATCAAAGGATGTAACTCTGTGTGGTTCTCGCTGCATTTTTGTTCCAGTCAATGCCCAATCTGAATGATCAGGTAAAGTGTTTAGATTTTTAAAGCCGGGGAATTTTACTGGTTCCATCATTTGACCAAGTAATCCATCTGTCAATAGTAACACCGGTATTCTGTACTTATCGGCTACATCGAAAGCTCGAATAGTCAATTCAACAGCTTCTTGAAGGGATTCAGGACCATACACGATCAACTTATAATCGCCATGCCCACCACCTTTTGTGGCTTGAAAATAGTCTGATTGCGCTGGTTGTATATCTCCCAATCCTGGTCCACCTCTCACAACGTTTACAAAAACGCATGGAAGTTCAGCCCCTGCTATGTAAGAAACCCCTTCTTGCATTAAAGAGAATCCAGGGGAAGAAGTGGAAGTCATAACTCTTTTTCCAGTGCTAGCTGCTCCATATATCATATTTGAAACTGCCACTTCGCTTTCAGCTTGTAAAAAAGTTCCATTTACCTCAGGTAATCTTCTTGCCATGTATTCTGTTAATTCACTTTGTGGAGTAATTGGATAGCCAAAATATAATCTACATCCTGCTCTTACTGCAGCTTCACCTATTGCTTCGGTACCTTTAACCATAACTTTTTCGGCTTTTTCCATAAAAATCAACTCCTTGCCTTTTCTAATACTTTTACAGTTATACATACATCAGGACACATTTGATAGCAAAAACCACATCCTATACAATTTTCAACGTTCTTAACTTGTGCTGGATGATACCCTTTGCTATTGTACCCTTTAGAAAATTCTAAGACATCCTTGGGACAAGCTTCAATACATAGTCCACATCCTTTGCATCTTTCTTTATCAATATCAATTGAGAATTTTGTTTCTTTCATCGTTTTCCCTCCAATCATTCAATTTTTACTGACTTTAGAAGTTGTGAAGCCTGTTTTAGCGCCCCTTCGCCCCGCTCCCCACCCATAAGGATAAAAGAATTTTTATCTACTTGCCACCACTCCCTACCCTTCTAAGGAAGGAACCTGGGATCCCTTAACCCTGCAAGATCTATAAAGAAATGGGTGTTTATTCTTTAATTCTGTAACTCGTTCAGAGCACTCAAAAACCATAATCTCCAAAAAATCTTTGAATCACAAATTTTTCGAACTTGGTATTTATCTTATCTTCCAAATCTTTTGATACCACTGTAAATGCGACGGGGATATTTGTTATCTGAGATACTTCTTCTATTATGTTTTCTCCTTCTTCTATGATTTCTTTAGTTGTTTCATTTTGAATGTTCGAATTTACAACTAAATAATTGATTTTTAATCGTGAGTTACTTTCTAAAGATTGCAAATTTTTTATTATATGTTTTTTCGTATCCATAAAAGGTCTTCGCGTATTGATTACAAGGTAAAGGGCACATTTTGAATTATCTATATAATTTTTTAAAGATCCTAAAACTTTTACACCATCTTCGTTCCCACCTACATCTATCACCGTCTTATAATCTTGGTTTGTTATGTAACCTCCTATCTCACCTGGTACGATGGGAACGTCTGCATGCATGTATTTTGCTGGGGGAGCGATTACTTTAATATCTTTTCGATTCAATTCTTTTATTTTATCTCTTACCCGAAAGTACGGACTTATGATATCCAAATCCGCAATTGCTACATTCTTGTTCTCTTTTTTCAATTCCAAGGCTACGTTCATCGAAACTTCTGTTTTTCCAGAACCAAACATCCCAATAAAAATATGAACTTGATAATCTTTTAATAAATTTTTCATCATGGATTTAGAGCTCCTTTATTAGTACATTTTTGCTTGTTCTTCTTTTTTTAGAACTCTAACTGCTGCTAGGGCTAAGGCTTTTTCTTCGTCTCCTCCAGGAAACACATAAACAGGGGCGATGAAACTTACTTTTTCTTTTATTTGAGGGACAAGAAATTCATTTTCGTATGCCATTCCTCCAGTTAAAGCTATGGCATCAACGTCAAAATTCAATACAGCTGACATTTTTCCTATCCATTTGACAATTTGATGTATCAATCCAGAATATACTAATTCAGCCTCTTTATCTCCGCTTTTTATTCTTTTTACAACTTCTCTTACATCGTTGGTACCTAAATAAGCAATTAACCCTCCATTACCTTTTATGAGCTTTCTTATTTCATCTTCAGAATACTTTCCTGAATAGCAAAGGTCTATAAACCCAACAAGGGGTAACGTTCCTGATCTTTCTGGGGTAAAAGGGCCGTCTCCATCAAGAGCGTTGTTCACATCAACTACCCTGCCTTTTTTATGAGCTCCGACGGATATACCTCCGCCCATATGAACAACGATGAGATTTAAATCTTGATAATTACGACCCAATTTTTCACTGAGCGATCTTGCCACAGCTTTTTGATTTAGAGCGTGGAAAATAGATTTTCTTTGGAAAAGTGAATGGCCTGAAATTCTTGCTATATCTTCCATCTCATCCACCACAACAGGATCGGCTATGTAAGCTTTTACACCAATCTGCTTAGCTAGTTCGTTTGCTATAAGAGCCCCTAAATTCGATTCGTGTTCTCCGTATTTAGCGCTTCGTAATTCTTCTAGCATCTGATCGGTTATTTCATAAGTCCCACTTGGTATAGGTCTTAAGAGTCCTCCGCGCCCAATGATGGCTGAAAAACTGTGTAAGTTTATTCCTTCTTCATTCAAGAACTGTAAAATCGTATTCTTTCTAAATTCGTATTGATCGGCAACACTCTTGTATTTTTTCAGTTCATTGACATCATGATCTATGACTTTTTTTAGTCTTTGATTCTCATCTTCATAAACAGCAATTTTTGTTGATGTAGAACCAGGGTTTATAACGAGAATTTTATACATATGAATTCTCCTTTTTAAATTGTAGACATCAGGATTGAAAACGCCATAGCGTTGAGTTTGGATTCATCACTATCTGCTCTCGATGTTAAAACTACCGGTTTTTTGCCTCCTACAATTGAACTTGCCAGTTTTGCATCGGCGAAATATACTAAGGTCTTGTACAATATATTTCCCGCTTCTATATCCGGCATAATTAATATATCCGCATCTCCAGCGACTTCACTGTTTATTCCTTTATGTATAGCGGCTTCTTTAGATATAGCATTGTCCATAGCGAATGGTCCGTCTACTATGCACCCTTTTATCTGCCCTCTTCTGTACATTTGAGTTAATATCGCTGCGTCTACTGTTGCAGGCATCTTGGGGTTAACCTGTTCCAATGCCCCTACAACAGCTACTTTTGGTGTTTGTATACCTAACTTATGTGCAACTGATACAGCGTTGTTTATAATATCAACCTTCTGTTCAAGAGTTGGAGCTATCACCATGCCGGCATCAGAGATTATCAACAACTTGTGGTATCTAGGTATTTCAAAGACACAAACTAAATTCATCGTTTTTCCAGTTTTTAAACCATATTCATCCTTTAAATATACCGATAAAATCTCAGAGGTGTTAAGTTTTCCTTTCATAGGTAGATCAGCTTCTCCGTTGGCAACGGCTTGTATTGCGCCTTTTGCTGCTTCAAGAGGAGTTGAAGCATCTCTGATTTCTATGTTGGTGGTATCAAGTCCGATTTCTTCTGCTATCTGTTGGATCTTTGTTTTATCTCCGTACAAGATAAAGTTACATAAATCAATTTCCTTAGCTTTTTGAACGGCTTTCAAGACAACATCATCTTCAGCTGCTGCCACCGCAATCGTTTTTGATCTACCTTCATTTTTTACTAATTCGATAATTTGTCTAATACTCTCAATTTTCATGAAATATTTTCACCCTCCCATACTTTAGTATCTTCCAACTGTTTGAGCGCTCTCAAAGCTCCTAAGGCGAGTCCTTCCATCTCATAAGCCCCAGGGTAAACCATTACCACTCCTAACTTATCGATCCTTCTTTTGATCAATTCAACAAAGTAATCGCTATGAGCCATTCCACCAGTTAGTATAATAGCATCGAGATTTCCGCCTAAGATTGCTGCCATGCCACCTATTTCCTTTGCAACTTGGTACGCCATGGCTTCTACAATTAATTTTGCATATTCATCTTTTTCTGCGAGCTTTAAAGCGTCTTTTAAACTTGGTGTTTTTAAATACGCAAACAAACCTCCTTTTCCTACAAATGTAGATGTGGCATCATTTTTGGAGTAAGAAGACATGTTTTTAAAAATCCATTTTGCAAGGTCCCTCATTGGTAATTCTCCCGTTCTTTGCGAGCTAAAAGGACCTTCATCTGTTGCATTGTTAACATCAATCATAAGGCCTTTTCTTTGGGCACCAACGGAGATTCCACCACCTAAGTGAGCTATAACAAAATTACATTTTTCATATTCTTTGTTCAATTCTTTAGCAGCGAATCTTGCAACTATTTTCATGTTCAAAGCGTGGAATAAACTGTGTCTTTCAAGTTGTGGTATTCCTGAAATTCTCGACTCCGGGATAAACTCATCAACAGAAATAGGATCGGTAATGAAAACAGGTAAGTCTTTCGAGGAATTCTTTGATAGTTCAAAGGCTATTACAGCAGCTAGGTTCGATGCGTGTTCAACTCTTGTTTTGGTTTTAAGATAATTAACCATATCCTCATTCACACGGTAAGTTCCACTTTTCATGGGAGGGAGTATCCCCCCTCTAGCAGCTATCGCATCTAATTCATCGATAGATATGTTGCATCTTTTAAGAAAATCCTCTACACATTTTTTACGAAAGGGCAGTTGGTCCATAATCGTTTTACAATTTTCAATCTCACTACTGGAGTGTTCGATACTTTCCGAGATTACTTCTTTATCATCTTCAAAAATCGACAACTTCGTGGACGTTGCACCTGGATTTATGACCAATATTTTATACATAAAAAAGCTCCTCCTACAATTAGTTTTTTAGGATTTGCTCCGCATCGAATTCGCATTTACATAATTTTCTACAACTTTTCTCAATCTTCTTATTCCCTCTTTTATTTCTTCGTGTGAAGGAAGACAGAAAGATAATCGCATGTGATTTTTTTCGACCTCGTTTACATAAAATGCTTCTCCTGGAACGTACAATACTTTGTTCTTCTTTGCTTCTTCAAACATTTCCATAGTATCTACCCATTCAGGAAAAGTTAACCATATGAAAAGGCCGCCTTCCGGGCGAGTCCAGCTTACCCCTTGCATATCACCGAATTCCTTTTCTAGAGCGTTCAACATCGTATCTTTCTTTGACTTATAAAGTTCTAATGTGGGTTTTAACTGTTGGATCCTATCATAGGCTTGGAGGTATCTAGCGGCTAATCTCTGTGTCAAGGATGGGGTACATAGATCTACACCTTGTTTAAGGATTGTAAGCTTTCTTACTAAATCTTTTGAAGCGATAATTATCCCAATTCTCAAACCGGGACACAAAATTTTAGAAAAGGTATTCAATAAGATCGTTCTTTCTGGTTCGAGAGAGTAAATTGAAGGAATTGACTCTCCCTCAAATCTCAACGCACCGTATGGATCATCTTCAACAATCAAAAAGTCATATTTATGTGCTAAGTTAATTAATCTCTTTCTTTTTTCTAGTGACATAGTTACCCCTGCAGGATTTTGAAATGTTGGTACTACGTAAACGAATTTAAACTTATCAATTTCTTCATTATTTACCAATTCATTTAACTTTTCTTCAAGGATATCGACATTCATTCCATCATCTTCCAGCGGTATTTCCAAAAATTTTGGAAACATTTGTCTAAAAGCACTGACTGCACCTAAATAGACCGGTTTTCCTACCGCGCAGTAAGAATCTTCATCAAGCAAAGCCAACCCTACCAATTGCAAAGCTTGCTGGGAACCAACAGTTATCAACATATTCTCAGGGAATACGCCTTCTATTCCTTCGTGTTTTTTTAGTAGATTTATATAAGCGTTTTTTAACTCGTTGTCTCCCTCAGTAGGACCATACTGAAGAGTTATTTTGTATTCTTCTTTAACAATTTTTGCAGCAATTTCTCCTAATTCTTCTCGAGGAAAAGTTTCTGGATCGGGCACCCCTCCGCCAAAAGATATCATCTCTGGATCAGAAGCTACCTTCAATAATTCCCTTATAATGCTTGCTTTTGCAGTTCTTGCAACTTGTGAAAACTTTTTTTCAAGGTTCATATTTTATCCCCCTTTTTCGTTATTTATCCTACAATTCAATTATAATCACATAAGCGAGAGAAGTCAAACTCGGTTACAGACGATTACAGTCGTTTATTGACGATTAGAAGCGATTATTGCCGATATGAAAAAAATTTCATGAAAAATATTTCATTATAAAAATTTAACATTGAGATGTGATAACTGGCCTTAATTAAACCTGAAAATTAAGCAGTGTGTTAAAATATTATGTGAAATTGTGGGAAGGTTAGGGATTATCTGGGAATGTTTGTGTTGAAAAACTTTTATCCCGTTGAAGGAGGTAAATGATGGAAAAGATCAAGTTAGGGATCATTATATGCGATCGTTATCGTACATGTGCAGGAGGAAAATGTTTTAGATCCCTTGAAAAACGTGAAGGGGCTTTCGAAATTTACAAGGAAAAGGAAGTTGAAATAGTCGGATACACAACGTGCGGTGGATGTCCCGGTGGAAACATCGAATATGCTCCTGATGAAATGATAAAAAATGGAGTAGAAGTAATTCATTTAGCCACAGGCATGATAGTCGGGTATCCTCCATGTCCTTATGTATCTTACTTCAAAAAATTCATAGAAGAAAAATTTGGCGTAAAAGTCGTGATTGGAACTCATCCTATACCTCAAAAATACTACATAACACACTCAAATTTAAAAAGTTGGGACTCACCGGAATGGGAAACACTTTTGGCTCCAACTCTAACAGATGAAACCACGCGTTTGAATTATGATTAGGTTTGTGACTATTCATGTATGCCAGTTAAAAAAGCAAAGGGCCAATTGTATGGACGAGGACTTTGCCTATGGCTTCCTTCAGATTCTACATAAAAATTTAACATTGAGATGTGATAACTGGCCTTAATTAAACCTGAAAATTAAGTAGTGTGTTAAATTGAAAATATAATTTAACACACTACTTAAGTATAAGAACCCTATTTATATTTTTGTAAGAAGATACTACTTTTTCTTTTTCTTCTGTGAATTTTTTGAAGAATTAATTGCTTTATTAAGCGTGATAAATAATCCTCCGCCTAAAATTACTAGGACAATAACAAGAACAACTATAGCTGAAGATGTCATATTAAATTCCTCCTCTCAATTCTCTTCTAAGGCTTGATCTGTATTGGTAACTTCTATGATATTTCTGTTACCTATCTTGTTTAATAAAGTAACTACAATAAGCAAAGCAATTAACATCCCCCAACCACCTAACCATTGGTATCTCAGAGCGTAATCTCCGTATGGTTTTGTGATATCACCAATAAAATTGTAAATTAGAAATATAGTTAATATGATTGGTACTATATATTTAATCATGGTGTTCCACCATTTTCCAATCCTATATTCAGAAACTGAGTTAACATAACTTCTTAACTTTTCAGGATAATAATACCAACCAATAACAATGGCTTCTAAAATACCTCCCAAGACTAGTCCATAATTGTTTATATAATGGTCAATTATATCAAGCCAATATAAACCACCTTTGGTTGTAAAAAGTAAACTTACTATACCCAAAACAACTATTACCCATAGAGTAACTTTTCTTTTATCCCACTTGAATTTATCTACAAAAGCGGTAATATTGGATTCAACTAATGAAAAAGCTGAATCAATTCCTAAGGTAAGTAAAGTTAAAAAGAATATCACCCCTATAGTTGTAACTACTGCTGGACCTCCAGGTAACAATTTGATAGCGGTTGGAAATACTTCAAATGCCAAGCCAATACCTGAAGTAGCTACTTCGCTTATCGGTACCCCTTGAGTTACCGACATATAACCTAATGTCCCAAAAACTGCTATACCAGACATAAAACTAATACTTGTATTAGCTAATACTGTTATTAAAGCATTATTAGTTATATCAGAATCTTTTGGTTGATAACTTGCATAAGCAAACATTATCCCCATACCAAGACTTAATGTAAAGAATACTTGTGAATAAGCATCAATCCAGACATGATAATCAAGCAAACGTGAGAAATCTGGTTGCAAAAAATAATTGAGTCCACTCATCGCACCAGGTAGAGTAACAGCACGAACAATTAATACCACTAACAACCCTATAGGTGCTAGAACTGTGAACCAAACGACTTTGCCCACGCTCTCTGTACCTTTTCTTAAGATAAAATATATTAATATCCACGTTAAAATAACTCCAAGCAATACAGGAATACTAAATCCACCTAGATCACCGGGTCCAGAAGAAAGTTGGAGTACATTCTCATAGAAATATTCCTGAACACCAGTGTCTATCCAAGTACCTGTAAAACTATCTACCAAATAAACGATGCTCCATCCCATTATTACAGCATAATACGTCACAATAATAAAAGCCGATAGTACTGTCCACCAGCCTATCTTCCCGAATTTTTTCTTAACAGAAGCCATCGCTCCTGGCGCACCTAACTGATTTTTCTGTCCCATTGAAAATTCTAAAATTAGAAGTGGTAATCCCGCAGTAAGAATAGCTATAAAGTATGGTATTAAAAAAGCTCCTCCTCCATTTTGGTATACTATATAAGGGAAACGCCATATATTCCCTAAACCTGCAGCAGAACCGATAGCGGCAAGTACAAATGCTCCTCTATTACCCCATTGTTGTCTTTCCATTTTTTTAAAACCCCCTCGTACGATATGTGTTTAAGTATTTCAGAAACTAGTGTTTGATCATCTTTTAATGTTTGTAATAAGAAAGATTCACCTCCTCATTAAAGTGTGTTAAATTACTAGAAATGTAATTTAACACACTTTTTTAGTATGAGAATTTCTTTTTATCCTTTATTTTATTCTTTTTAATACTTCAGTTAAAAGTTGGTATACTCTTTGCGTTGATGAAATACTTAATGATTCCTCAGGAGTATGAGCATTGTAAATATTTGGTCCAATCGATACCATATCAATTTTACCCAATTTTTCCTGTAGAAAACCACATTCTAACCCAGCATGAATCGCATCAACTTTCATTTCTTGGTTATTGTTCAATTCTTTATATAATTCATTCATAATCTGTCGAATTTTTGAATTGGATTCATATTCCCATGCTGGATAATCCGATTCTAATTTCATTTTTGCACCAATTAAATCACAAACACTTGAAATACGATCGTTGATCTCCTCTTTTAAGGATCTTACTGAGCTCCGAACAGCACTACTTAAAATAATAAAATCCTCTTTTGTTTCTAATGTTCCAATATTATTTGAGCTTTCTACTAAACCCTCTATATTTGCGCTCATGGTCTGTACTCCCGCAGGAATTAAACGAAGGGCATGAATAAGATTCATTTTTGTGCTATCTGCAAACACTCGCTTCACTGATTCAATTTTATCCAGCTGTATTTGAATATTAGGATCTGATGCTTCAAATTCTTTCTTGAAGACTTTTTGATATGTATCAACCATGTTTTCAATTTCATTTCGATTGTTTGGATCAGCAACAATAATGGCAGACGCTATTTTCGGGATGGCATTCATTTTTTCTCCACCTTTGACGTTGGCGATTTGAATATCAAAAGATTGGTGAAGAACTTTTAAAATTCTGCCCAATAATTTAATAGCGTTTGCTCTGTGTTTATCAATCTCAAGCCCTGAATGCCCGCCCCGTAAGCCTTTTATCGATAAAGTGTAGGATTGTTTTTGTGGATTAGCTTCTTTCCACTCAATCGGAATCGAAACGACATTTCTCACACCTCCAGCACAAGAGGCCAGCATCTTTCCCTCTTCTTCGGAGTCTAGATTAATCAAAATCTTACCGGATAGATGTTCGGGATGTAGATTCCGCACGCCATCCATCCCTGTTTCTTCTGCTACTGTAAATAAACATTCGAGCGGTGGATGCTCTAATTCTTTTGATTCTAAAATAGCCATAATCATCGCCACAGCAATACCATTATCTGCTCCTAATGTAGTTCCTTCTGTTTTTACATAATCTCCTTCAACAAAAAGCGGAATCGGGTCTTTGGAAAAATCAAAAGGAAAGTCCTCTTTCTTTGCGCAAACCATATCCATGTGACCTTGAAGAATAACCGTAGGAGCTTGTTCATACACCGCTGTTCCAGGTTTTTTGATAATGACATTCAAAGATTCCTCTTGAATTACTTCAAGGCCAAGATCTTTTCCAAACTGAGTCAAATAATCGCTAATCTGCTTTTCATTCCCTGATCCTCTTGGAATTCTGCTAATTGCCTCAAAATGTTTAAATACAGATGCCGGTTGAAGTCCTTCTAATTTGCCTTTCATATACCTGCTCCTTTCATTCGCTGTTTTCATTCTTACTCAGCGTGATAAATTTATTATTTCTTAAAATATTGATATATATAACCAATCTTTCATAAAGAGGCTCAACTTCGTCGCCAAATTCTAAGTTTAATTGTTCTCCAATTTCTTTGATATTTCTTTTCCCGTCAATCAAATTCCAAACAAATGTACCATATTCATCTAAATCGATTTTCATTACCTCAGGAGTCTTCTTAAAAACTCTAACAATTCGATCTAACATACCGTTCCTAGGAACGAGGATTTGAATGATTCCAGTCTCAGTCTTTATCGCTTTATATTGCTCTGTTTTTATAGGGATCAATTCTAAAAAATTATCTTTCTTTGAAATTGTTTTCACCATCGTTTTACCACTAATCCCCTTTTCTTTTATGATTTTTTGCGTTTATCTTTTTAATACAGAAAATCTCATTAACATATAGGTTAATATCCCAAAGAAAATCAAGGAACCAATTGGTCCTAAATTTATACCAAGGGCGAGATCTACACCAAGAACGGCAAATACGGCTAACAAGATACCTATTAAACCTTCTCCAGCAATTAATCCTGATGCAAAAAGAGTTCCTGACTCTATTCTTTGAGTTATTTCTTGCTTATCTGCTTCTTTTTTATTCAATTTTCTATTTAAGATACCGCGAACAGTACCACCAACCATAATGGGGGTACTTAGATGGATAGGCAGATATAAACCAATAGCAATTGGTAATACAGGTAAACCTAATAATTCTATGGCTACTCCTATTCCCATACCGACAAAGATTAAATTCCATGGTAAGTTGCCTCCCATAACTCCTTCAGTGACTAATTTCATCAGGGTGGCTTGTGGTGCAGGTAACTCTTTCGAGCCAAAACCCCATGCCTCATTCAGTAATACCAATACAAGTCCAATCACTAAAGCAGAAGCTACCACGCCTATAATTTCACCAATTTGTTGTTTTTTAGGAGTAGCTCCAACAATAAAACCAGTTTTCAAGTCTTGAGAGGTATCCCCTGCAATGGCCGCAATAATAGCAATGATCGAACCCACAGTTATTGTAGCAATCATTCCTGTTTGTCCGTCATTTCCTGTTGCTTTAAAGATAATGGCAGTAATGATCAAAGTTGCGATCGTCATTCCTGAAACCGGATTGGATGAACTTCCTACCAGACCAACGATTCTTGAAGAAACAGTCGCAAAAAAGAAGCCAAAAACAGCAATTAACAATGCACCAACAAAACCACCAGGAATGATTGGTAGCATCATCATGGTAAGAATAATCACAAGAATGATAATCAAAATAAGTTTCAAGGAAAGATCTTGATCCGTTCTTTTATCTGTCTTCTCACCTACGCCTTTTGAATAATCCTTCATTGCATCTCTAAAAGTTTCGATTATCATTGGGAGAGATTTAATTAAGCTAAAGATACCACCAAATGCAACAGCTCCGGCCCCCATGTAACGAATATAGCTATCCCAAATGCCCCAATAGCCTAACTCACTAATAGGGACGTTAGCAGGAGCCATAATAATTTCCCCCATACTTCCAATATAATCAATTAAAGGAATAAAACCAAACCAACCTATGACTGCACCTGCTAACATATAAGCAGCAATCTGCGGTCCAATAATAAAACCAACACCCAATAACGCCGGCAAAACATCTGCACCAATAGCGGCTCCTTTGTATCCGGGTATAGGAGTTTCGATTTCACTGGGAAATAACTTAAATCCATCGGCTATAAATTTGTAGATTGCGCCAACACCTAAACCCAAGAAGGTTGTTTTCGCTTTTGGCCCACCTTCTTCTCCTGCTTTTAAGACTTCAGCACATGCTGTGCCTTCCGGATAAGGTAAAACTCCATGCTCTTTAACAATTAAAGCTTTCCTTAAAGGAACCATAAACAGAACCCCTAAAACCCCTCCAACAAGAGCGATCATCGTGATCAACAGTAAACTTGGTGATTCCGTCCCCCATTCGCTCGACCAAATATAAAGAGCTGGTATTGTAAAGATGGCTCCTGCCGCAACGGATTCTCCAGCAGAGGTAATTGTTTGAGCCATGTTGTTCTCTAAAATCGATTCTTTTTTGAGTAATCCACGAATAATACCCATCGAAATAACAGCTGCTGGAATCGACGCACTAATAGTCATTCCGACCCTTAACCCTAAGTAAGCGTTTGCAGCACCAAAAACAATAGCTAATAAAATCCCTAAAACAAGTGAAGTTTTGGTAAATTCAGGTAAAACTCGATCTGCAGAAATAAACGGTTTAAACTCTTCCGTACTCTGTTCCCTTTTAGCCAATTCACTTCTCCTCCTTTGTTAGGTAAAATATATGGTCTTTAGAAAGTCTAAAACACTTATCAGATAAGATTTTCAGAAAAGAAAATTATCTTTACCACCTCCTTTTTCATTATTTATCCTGCAATTACATTATAATAATATAACTGAGAGAAGTCAAACTCGATTACATACAATTACAGACATTTATCAACGATTAGGAACAATTATTAGTGTTATGAAAAAAATTTCATGAAAAATATTTCATTATAAAAATTTAATATTGAGATATAATAACTGATCTTTATTATTTTGGAAAATCAAATAGTGTGTTAAAATATTTAAAATGTGATTTTTATATTAGACATCTTACAATTTTAAAAAAGGGGTGTTGCCAGTGTGGGAAGCTTTAAAAGGTTCTGATAACGAAATTTATGAAATTCTTCAAAAAGAACTTAAAAGGCAAGAGTATGGTTTAGAATTGATCGCATCAGAAAATTATGCGTCAAAATCTGTTATGGAAGCTGCAGGAAGCATTTTTACTAATAAATACGCCGAAGGTTACCCAAAAAGAAGATATTATGGAGGGTGTGAATATATAGATGAGGTCGAGACACTTGCAAGAAATAGGGTAAAAAAACTTTTCAAAGCAAAGTTTGCGAACGTTCAACCTCATTCAGGTTCTCAAGCAAATATGGGTGCTTATCTTGCACTTATGAAACCTGGGGATACGTTAATGGGGATGTCGTTGAGCCATGGTGGTCATCTAACCCACGGCGCTCCTGTAAATTTTTCAGGTATGTTGTTCAATGTCGTTTCTTATGGTGTTGATGAAGAAACAGAAACAATCAATTATGATGAGGTTGAAAGAATAGCTAAGAATGCAAAACCTAAAGTTATTGTGGCAGGTGGAAGTGCATACTCTAGGATAATAGATTTTAAAAGATTTAGAGAAATAGCCGATGAAGTTGGTGCGTATTTAATTGTTGATATGGCCCATTTTGCAGGATTAGTTGCGGCTGGTATTCATCCAAACCCAGTTGAGTATGCACATGTTGTCACTTCAACAACACATAAAACTTTAAGAGGACCAAGAGGTGGAATTATTCTAACAAACGATAGTGAAATTTACAAATCGATCAATAAAATTATCTTTCCTGGCATACAAGGCGGCCCCTTAGAACATATAATAGCTGCAAAGGCTGTTGCCTTTAAAGAAGCCATGAGTGAAGAGTTCAAAGAATATCAAAAACAAGTAGTTAAAAATTCCAAGGCTTTAAGCAATGAACTTTCCAATAAAAATTTGAGAATCGTCTCAGGTGGAACGGATACACATTTGTTCTTGGTGGATCTCTCTGAGCTGAATATTACAGGAAAAGCCCTTGAAAAGGCTTTAGGACAATGTGATATTACGGTTAACAAGAATACTGTCCCGAAAGAAAAGTTGTCACCCTTTGTTACTAGTGGAATAAGGATAGGTACACCAGCCGTTACCACACGCGGGATGAAAGAAGAAGAAATGAAAGAAATCGCTTCAATGATAGCAAAAGTTGCAGACAATGTTCTTGATGAAGAAGGGAATATAGATAAAGATTTAGCTCAAGAAATAAAAAAAGATGTTGTTTCTCTCTGTCAACGTTTCCCAATGTATGCAGATCTTGTAGAGTAAGAGGGGCACCTACGGGTGTCCCTTTTATATTATTTCCAGCTATTTAAATAATCTTGCTGCTCTTCGGATAGGGTGTCTATCTCGATCCCTAATGTTTTTAGTTTGATTTGTGCTATTTTTTCGTCTATTTCATAAGGTACTGGGGAAAGATTTACTTTCATATTTTGGTGGTTTTCTTTGATGTATTTTGCACCTTCTAATTGTAAACTGAATGAAAGGTCCATTATTTCTGCGGGATGACCGTCGCCGTTAACTAGATTAACCAGTCTTCCTTGTCCTAATAAAAATACGCTTTTCCCGTTTGGTAATTTGTATTCTTCTACTCCGTTTCTTACATTGATTTTGTCTACTGCAATTTCTTCCAAATCCTTTACCTTTACTTCAACATCAAAATGTCCTGCGTTTGAAAGAATTGCTCCATCTTTCATTTCTAAAAAGTGCCTTTTCGTTATTACATCGATGTCACCTGTTACCGTAACAAAAAAATCACCGTATTTTACCGCCTCATCCATTTTCATAACCCTAAAGCCATCCATTATCGCTTCGTTAGCTTTTATTGGATCAACTTCAGTTATTATTACGTTAGCGCCTAACCCCTTTGCTCTCATAGCAACACCTTTACCGCACCAGCCGTATCCTGCTACAACTACTACTTTGCCCGAAACAGAAAGATTGGTAGATCTCATAATTCCATCCCACGTTGATTGTCCTGTACCATACCTGTTGTCAAACAAATATTTCATGTAAGAGTCGTTTATTAAAATCACAGGTACAGGTAATTTATTTTCTTTGAAAAGGGATTTGTATCTTTTTACACCTGTGGTTGTTTCCTCACATATTCCCCAAAGATTGCTTACTTTTTCGGGGTGTTTTTCTATTAAGGTTATTCCCAAATCTGCTCCGTCGTCTAAAATTATATTAGGGTTAGTTTCTAATATTTTATCGATATTTTTCCAATAGACCGATTCATCTAAAGTTCTTTCTGCATGGACGTTGAGTCCATATTCTTTCAGAGCTTCCACGACATCTTCTTGCGTGGATAAGGGATTACTCCCTGTTATTGCAACGTTGGCACCTAATTCGTGCAAAACTATTCCTAAGTAAGCTGTTTTTGCCTCTAAATGGATGCTTATAGCTACATTTATCCCTTCAAAGGGTTTTTCTGTTTGGTATAGATTTTTTAAATAGTTTAAGACTTTCATGTGCTTTTTTACCCATTCTATTTTCTTTTTGCCGTTTTCTGCTAGCGAAGTCATAATAGTCCTCCCTTTATTCTTAAAAATTATACTCTAAAACATTGTATATAGTGCCCATTCCCCGCTCCCCACCCTTCTATGGAAGGGACCTACGGTCCCTTAGACTCTGGTGGGGGAGGGCTTCGCCCTGTGACCCTTTTAAAATCAAATTCTTAATTTTGAGATGCGATTTTTCACAATTTGTTAAGTAAGTTGCACTTAGATTTTTTTAGCTCCCATTCCCCGCTCCCCACCCTTCTATGGAAGGGACCTACGGTCCCTTAGACTCTGGTGGGGGGGAGGGCTTCGCCCTGTGACCCTTTTAAAATCAAATTCTTAATTTTTGAAAATGATTTTTAAATTTTTTATGTAAAGTGCGCTTATTCTTTATTTTAACCTCTTCGCCCCTCTCCCCACCCTTATATGGAAGGGACCTGCGGTCCCTTAGACTCTGGTGGGGGGAGGGCTTCGCCCCGCTTCTTAACTGTATAGATATTGGCATAACCTCCAGCCAAATAATAATCTCAACGCTTCATAAAAAGGTAGATCTAAAAAGAATGTAAAGTTCTTTTGGTACTTAGTTTTAAGATCTGTTATCGCTTTGTTTAGGTTGTCATAATAGTTGGGACCTTTTAAATTGATTTTGATTCCCGTTTTGTGTTGTGCAAATAGATCCGTTATAACTTTTTTAGAAGTAGTTTCTGTTGATGGTAAAAATATTAGTGGAACATTGTTGAAATATCGTTCAATTTTTTTAGCGTACAAATTAAATTGTTGTATATTTTTTTCTTGGTAATATTTGTAGAATAATATTTCGTAAAGTTCGGAATCTTCTGCCTTGTAAGGTTTAGGATTACCAGTTTGAAATAGTATTCTTTCATAAAAAGGACAATAACTCGGAGGTTCTACTTTTTCAGAGCTCGATAAGGTTTTGATACATTTTATACATGGAGTTTTATCTTCTTTCAAGAGAGCTAAGGTAGAGAGGGCTTTTTCCGAATCGGAAATAAATAGACTTACATAATAGTTTATCAAATTTACAACCCTTTTTGCCTTCCCTTCAAGGTAAGCTTTTGATAAAAAGGATAAAGATTTTTGAAAATCTTTCTCGTAAGCGATCAATCCCATGTTTATAAATGAATAATCTAAAAAAGAATTAGCCAATTTGATCATTTTATAAGCATTATAAAAATCTTTTCTTTTTAGAAAGAATAGACTGAGAGTTAAATATACTAAGCCATTTTTTGGATGTGTACTGATTAATTCAGTAAAATATTTATTAGCGTCTTCGTCATCACGTATTATTTTCAAAAAACCTTTGTTTATCTTAGAATTTATGTCGTTCTTTCTTTCAAAAAAGCTTTCAGCTTTTTGAAAATCATTTCTGAAGAGGTGCATCATGCCGAATTGGTTTGAATATTCTTGAAGAGATTTGTGACTTAACCTGAGTTCAAAAAAATACGATAGTTTTTCGTTCGATAGATCTATATCGTAAATTGTTAAATCGAACCAATTATTTATATTGTTTATTGACACACTTAATTTTTCTATTTCGTAGTCAGGTTTATAAATGGTTCTAGTTGTTTTCTTTTTCTGTTGCGTATCAGGTCTTCTTATGCCTTTTTTTTCTAATTCTTTTTCGATTTCTTCTTTTATTTTGTATAAATTTTGCAATTTATTTTCTGCATTATTGTTTTCATTTTTGTCAGTCAATTTTTTCACTCCTATCCAAAGTGAAACTGAAATAAGAATCCTTTCCAATTATTATATGATCGTTCATATTGATACCTAAAATCTCACCAGATTCCGTGATTCTTTTCGTAATGTCCCTATCATGCATACTTGGTGTGGGATCCCCAGATGGATGATTGTGTACTAAAATGAAAGATACTGCATTGTACATTATAGCTTCTCTAAAAATATCCCGCGGGTGAGCAATTGACATATTTACCGTTCCATTAGAAATATCTTTGATAGTAATGATGTGAAGTTTGGAATCTAAAAAAATAGCTCTTACTGTCTCTGTGGTTAAATATATCATATCCTCACAAACATGGTATGCTTCTTCTGGAGATGTTACCTTTTGGTACTTTTGACGCAACTTTTGAAGGTGATATCTTTTTCCTATTTCTAAAGCAGCTTTTAGATTTATTGCACCAACTTTTCCTACTCCTTTTTCTTTTGATATTTCTTCAAGTGATATATCGACCAAATGACTCAATGTTTTATACTTTTTTAATATCTGTTTAGAAACATCAAATACGTTATAATTTTTAACTCCATGTCTTAGGATAACGGCTATAAGTTCCTCGTCTTTAAGAGATTGCGGGCCATATTTTTCTAGTTTCTCTCTTGGTCTTAGTTCATCTTCCATTATTCTCTCCTTTTCAGTTTTTTATACTATCATTAGAAACTTTAAAACATGCTTTAAACAGGATCCCTAGAATTCAAAATTTTTTAAAATATCTTCATCAATGTAAATTACCTTGAACCCCTTTCGGGATGTTTCTTCTGGCCTGCTTTAGCGCCCCTTCGCCCCGCAGCCCACCCCGCAATTGGGTCGGGGCTCCGCCCTGTAACCCTTTAAAAATCTAAAACTAATTTTTGAAATTTACTTTATTACTAAAGTGTCCAGGTTTTTGATAGAAATTTTTAAAATATTTAAAATTTTATAAGCTAGCCAACATTTGTCTCAATTGCCAGTATAATTTTGCTAAAGGTAGACCCATTATGTTATAGTAATCACCTTCGATTTTTTTTACAAAAACAGCAGCGAAATCTTGAATAGCATAGGCCCCAGCTTTATCATAGACGTTATTGTTTTTTATATAAAAATCTATTACTTCTTCATCCAATTTGTAAAAAGTTACCTTCGAAACCTCATAAAAAGAAGAGAATTTTTCCAGTGATCTTAAAGTTATTCCTGTGTAAACACAATGAGTTTTATTTGATAAGGTTTGAAGCATGTTGAAAGCTTCATCGTAGTTGTGAGGCTTTCCAAATATTTTTCCATCCAAAGTTACTATAGTATCAGCCGTTATCAGAAGCTCTCTCTTTGAAATTTCTATATTTTTACTTTTTTTAAATGAAATTTCTTGCACAATTTCAGAAGGTTTTGTAGAGTTATAAGTTTCATCAGTATTAGCTGTTCTGATCGTAAAATTTTTTGTTATTAATTTTAAAAGTTCTTGCCTTCGAGGGGATGAGGATCCTAAAACTATTTTAACTTTTGAATCTATCAAGGTTCACACTCCTTAAAATATAATTCACAATTGTTGCGTTTATAAATGCCGTTAATATACCAAAAAAAAGCATGTAAGGGAAATACCAAAAAATATTAGGTGATTTAACAATAAAAAGACTGGCGATAATTAATTGTACAGCGTTGCTGAAAAAGGCTCCTATTTCACTAATCCCTAAAATACCAAATTTATTGGTAAATTTGAAGGATATGGACATAGATAAAGCACTGGCGAGTGAACCTCCTAATCCCATCCAAAACATGGGAGATAAAAATCTGCCACTTAGTATTGAACCAAGCAACGTTTTTAAAAGGGCTATGTACAAGGTATTAGTAACGCTAATTCCACTTACTACAGACAACAACAAAGGAAAGTTAGAAAATCCCCATCTGGCACCTGGCACAGAAACAGGCATGGGTAAAAAGGATTCAACATAGTAAATTGCTGAGGCTAATGCTGTTAAAATCGCTATATGAGATATTGTTTTTGTTCTTTTTACCATGTATAGATATCAATCCCTGTGTCATCTTCGGTACCTAATGGTTTAACAATTATTTCATTTGGAATACAAATAATTGGTTGATTAGGATTTTCTACCCATCCTGTATTTTCACAAACTTTCAAAGGACATGATGAATCGGTAACTCTAACTTTTTGATCTATGTATTCTACATTCATCAATAACTCACCTTCATCGTTTTTTATACTGTAAGTGCCTTCTTTTGTTATTTGTAAAATCTTTTCTCCTTTTAAGTAAACTTCTGCGCCATTTATTCCCTTTTTTGGATAAGCGTTTATAACAATCATCACTAAAACTAACAATATTACAACTAAAAGTAGGTACAAATCATTTTTCTTAGTGAATTTCATAGACTATCACATTTTCTCCCGAAAATAGTCAAAACCTTTGGTCTCGGTGCTTTCTCCCGTTGGAGATATAACCAAAGCTTGAATGCCAAAATCCGTGAAATAATCTAAGGCAGGGTTATCGTATCCTAAAACAAAAAGAGCAGTAGAAAAGACGTCCGCTACCATTGCTTTTTCTGCTATCACAGTCACATTGGATGCGTTTTCTGCAGGGTATCCATCTTCTGGATCTAATATATGATGATATTTTTTACCCTCTTGGACAAAAAATCTTTCGTAGTCTCCAGATGTAGCCACCGCACCGCTTGTTAAATAAATAGTATCTATGGATTTTAAGGCATCTTGTGAAAAAGGGTCCCTTATCCCTATAACCCAGGCAAGCTCTCCAAACTTTGGACCTATTATTCCAATATCTCCCCCCGCATCAACAAAACCTGTAGCCCCTGGATCTATTTCCTTAATTTTTTGTATGACTAAATCAATTGCATATCCCTTGGCTATTCCTCCTAAGTCTACTTCAACACCATCTTTTAGTAAAGTGATTTCTCTGTTTTCTTCGTCAATTTTTATGAATCTATAATCAACGTTTTCTAGTGTTTTATTGATTTCTTCTTGGGTTGGAACTTTTTTTGTAGAATTTATGTCATCAAATCCCCACAATTTAAGTAGAGGCCTTACTGTAGGGTCGAAAGCTCCACCTGTTATTACTGCGTAATTGTAGGCAGCTTGAAATAAAAATAATCCCTCTTCGTCGACTTCAACCTTTCTGTCAGTATTTAATTGTTGGACTACACTACCTTCAACGTTGGGACTAAATTTACTGTGTAATCTATACAACTCTTGTTCTGCTGTGTTCAATAAAACATTTGAAGATACTTTTTCTCCAGCTACTTTTACTCGTACAATAGTGCCTAGTACTGGGAACTCTTTTTCTTCGTAAACTGGGGTGGGTTTAGAAAATAACAACAATGATAATAAAAATATTCCTACACCAAGTGCAATTATATACAGATATACTCTTAAACTGTGCATATTTTTCTGCCGCAATTTTTACACTCTCCATTTTCATTTAGATTTTCAATTTTTATGTCGTATCCTTTTCTTTGAATAAGGAGTGTTCCGCAATCTGGACAATAAGTATTTTCGTATGTTGGAGACAAAATGTTTCCAAGATATACAAAATTGAGATATTTTTTTGCAAGCTTATAAGTTTTTTCTAAAAAGCTGATATCTGTCGGTGGCTCGTTATATTTATATGCCGGAAAATATCGTGATAAATGTAGGGGAATATCTTTAGAAATGCTTGATAGCCAAGAAAATTCTTTTTCTAGTTCTTCCAAATTATCGTTTACTTTGGGAACTACCAATGTTGTTACTTCAGTATGAATGCCTTCTTCATAAGCTATTTTTATTGTTTTTTTAACAGGTTCTAATCCTCCTTTTAATATTTTCATATAATTCTTATCGTCAAATACTTTTAAATCTATATTCATCGCGTCAATATATTGTAGCATAAGTCTCAAGGGTTTTTCGTTTATGAATCCGTTCGTTACTAAAACATTGTAGTTGTCCGGATTAGCATATTTAACTTCCCTTGATGAATCTAAAACGAATTCGTACCAAACTATTGGTTCCGAATATGTATATGCAACACCTTGAACGCCATAGTTTTCCATTAAAGATGGGATAGCTTTAGGATATATTTTCTTTTGATATTCAGGTTTCAGATGGGCAATTTCGTAATTTTGACAAAAAGGGCACTTTAAATTACAGCCCCAAGTTCCCAGAGAAAGCACTTTTTCTCCAGGATGGAAATGAAAAAGTGGTTTTTTCTCCATCGGATCAAGAGCTATACTGGTAACGTCCCCATAATTTAATGAATACATCTCGCCTTTTATATTTTGCCTAACCCCACATATCCCTGTTTTGCCAGGATATAATATACATTGACGAGGACATAAGGTGCATTTCAAAATATCGTCTTTAAATTCCTCATAAAACAAGGAATTAATTTTCATTTACTTCACCTCTATTATTTTAAAAAAACCTCTCCACAGTAAATTTGTATATTTCTATTGGTTCATTTTTATAAATACCCGCTTTTAATTTTGTTATTCTCAATTGTTCTTCTACGGTATCAACTCCTTCTAGGTCAGGTAGAAGAACTCCTCTTTTGTAACCACTTTTAACAACTATTCCGAAGATTTTAGGATCTAGTTCATTAATATCGTTAACTTTTTCTAAATCCGATAGAACATCAACAGAAATAACTAGATCGTCTAATTCCTTTGGCGAAAGAGGAGGAAACCGTGGATCACTTGTTGCAGCAGCGATCGCATTTTCTCTTATCTCCATGATTAAATTATCGTAAACGGGCATAATGGTACCAATACAACCTCTCAATTCTCCAGAGCTTTTGTGAAGACTCACAAAACAACCTCTTTTTTTGTTAAATAAATCCTTTGGAAGAGTTTCATCAAAATCTATTTTTCTTTTTTCTTTTACATATGCTTCTATCACTTTTCTTGCCCAAATTACATATGGATGGTGTTCATTCAATATTATCACCTCTCAAATTTAAAAACGATTCAAGGCGAATTTCATTCAAAGACAAAAATAACATTTATTAAATTAGAAAGTAAACTTTATTTTTCATTGGTGAATTATAATATATTTTCAAACGACTACACTTCAAAAATAAAATAATAAATATAGTAGCAAGGAGAAAAATAAATATGGCAAAATATGCAAAAACAAGGTTTCTCTCTATCTTAGAGGCAGGTTCATACAACGCGTTTTTTATCGGTACACAAGGGTTTATTTTTACGACTCTTGCTCTATACTTTAACGCATCTCCTCTTTTTATATCAATAATGACCTCTTTTCCTATTATAGCACAGATGTTTCAGATTTTCTCTTCACGAATAAACCAATTCATTGGTTCCAAGAAGAAAAGCTTGATAATAAATGCGTTTATATCGAGAACTTTATTTGTTTTATTACCCATTTTCATCTTTTTTGATGTGAGATCTGAGTACATTATGTTAATTATTATACTTTTATTTTCTTTTTTCGGAACATTCGTAGGCAACACTTGGACAGTTTTGATTAGAAGCGTAGTACCCTTTGAGCAAAGAGGTAAATATTTTGGACTTCGTAATATTTTCGCTTCCATAACTGGTATAATTATGATGTATCTTTACTCTATGTTTTTAGAATTTCCAAATTTTAAAACAGGATTGTTGTTGGTTACAAGTTTTATGGCATTTTTCTCTGTTCTTTCAGCTCTTTTGCTGATGAAACATGAGTTTCCAGAAGAAAGCGAAAAAAATCACTCCGTTAACCTAAACATTTTTTCACCCTTTAAAGATAGAAACTTTAAAAATTTTCTCCTTTTTATGTTTGTTTGGAGTTTTGCCATAGAATTTGCAAGGCCTTATTTTGCCTATTATGAAGTGGCGATTTTGAATATAAATTATCAATTTCTTGGGAATATGGGAATAATAACTAGTGTTATCTCTATTTTTTTATATTTGTTTTATGGTATAGTAGCAGATAGATTTGGTAGTAAAAATGTTCTAAGTCTGGGGATTTTGTTGTCAACTTTTAGTCCGTTGATGTACTTTTTAATGAATACAACGAATTATAGGAGTATTGAATTATTAAATGCGATTTTTGCAGCCTTTGCGTGGTCGGCGATAAACTTAGCTATTTTTAACCTGCTCTTAGAAATATCCAAAGAGCCATCCGAAAATTATATCGCAGCCAACTCTTTTGTTGCCGGGATCGCAGCGATTTTTGGGTCGTTGAGTGGAGGTTTCTTAGCAAACCATCTTGAAAATATAGAGATTCATTTTATGGGGGACCCCTATCATGGGATTCAATTGATTTTTATTATAGGATTCATATTAAGGATCATATCTGTTATTCTATTAACTGAAGTTGAGGCAATGGAAAAGCCCATCAGATATAAAGGGATATTCTCACCCGAAGCAGCTTTGTTTAAAAGAAGAGAAATCAATTTTCCTTTTGATTTATTCAGAAGGAACAGAAGGAAAATCAAAAAAAGTGAACTTCCCCCTTCCGTTGATGTAGAAAACGAAGAGAAAAATCAAGTAGTTACAAATGACAATAAAGAAGATAAGGAATAAATTCAATCTTTGATTTAATAAAGCATAGAGTGTAAAATTAGATTGACACCATTCATCAAAAATTTAGGAGGTCGCATTAATGGATATTGGAAAAAGATATATGCCACACGAACTTGAAAATAGATGGTATAAGATTTGGGAAGAATCCCATTCCTTTGAGCCAAGACAAGGAAACGATAAGTTCAGTATAGTAATTCCGCCTCCAAATATAACTGGCAAAATACATATTGGTCATGCTTTAAATATCGTTCTTCAGGATATTTCTGTGAGATACAATAGAATGAAAGGGAAGGAAACAGTTTGGATACCCGGAGAAGATCATGCGGGGATAGCAACACAACATGTTGTTGAAAAATATCTTTTAAAAGAAGAAGGTAAAAGAAGAGAAGATTATACTAGAGAAGAATTTTTAAAAATTACTTGGGATTGGGCAAACAAATATCGTAATCACATACGTGAACAAATAAAAGCATTGGCAGCCTCTGTCGATTGGAGTAGAGAAAGATTCACTTTAGATGAAGGGCTCAACCAAGCGGTAAGAAAGGTCTTCGTTTCTTTGTACAATGAAGGTTTAATATACAAAGGAAAATATATAGTAAATTGGTGTCCTTCCTGTGGAACCGTCCTGGCAGACGATGAGGTTGAACACAGCGAAGAAAAAGGCAAACTTTGGTATATAAAATATCCTCTTGAAAATACTCAAAATTATGTAACTGTAGCAACCACTAGACCTGAAACTATGTTAGGAGATACAGCTCTCGCTGTTAATCCTTCAGATGAAAGGTATAAAAATTTGGTTGGAAAAATCGCTATTTTGCCAATTGTCGGAAGGAAATTGAAAATTATAGCGGATCCTTACGTAGACCCAAACTTTGGTACAGGTGTCGTCAAGGTTACACCTGCCCATGATCCCAACGATTACCAAATTGGTTTAAGGCATGACTTGGAAAGAATACAAATTATAGACGAAAATGCAAAGATAAACGAAAATGGCGGCAAGTACGCTGGATTAGATAGGTATATAGCTAGAGAAAGAATAGTCGAAGACTTGAAAAAAGAGGGATTATTAGAAAAAGAGGAAGATTATACTCATTCAGTCGGTCATTGTTACAGATGTGGCACCGTTATAGAACCTCTTCTTTTGGATCAATGGTTTGTGAAAATGAAACCCTTAGCAGAAAAAGCAATACAAGTAGTGGAAAATGATGAAATAAAATTTTACCCCGAAAGATGGAAAAAAGTGTATCTTAACTGGATGTATGAAATAAGGGATTGGTGTATATCAAGACAGCTTTGGTGGGGACATAGAATCCCAGTTTGGTATTGCCAAAACTGTGGGCATGTGAATGTATCCGTCGAAGACGTTAAAAAGTGTGAAAAATGTGGTTCTACGGATCTAAAACAAGATGAAGATGTACTAGATACGTGGTTTTCTTCAGCTCTTTGGCCTTTTTCTACCCTAGGATGGCCCGAAAAAACGGAAGATCTTAAAAAATTCTATCCAACCGATTTGTTAGTCACCGGATTTGATATAATCTTTTTTTGGGTTGCAAGAATGATAATGATGGGAGAAAAGTTCATGGGGGAGAAGCCCTTTCATGATGTTTACCTACATCAATTGATAAGAGACAAATATGGAAGAAAGATGTCTAAATCGTTGGGCAACGGTATAGATCCCTTAGAAGTAATTAACGAATATGGAACGGATCCTGTTAGATTTACTTTAGCAATTTTAGCTGCTCAAGGAAGAGATATTAAATTAGATGTTGGATCCTTCGATGCCTACAGAAAGTTTGCAAATAAAATATGGAACGCCGCTAGATTTGTACTCTTAAATATGGAAGACTACGAGAAAATTGTACTGAAAGAAGAAGATTTAAAAATCGAAGACAAATGGATTTTAACCAGATTGAATTCTACAATACTAGAAATATCCAAAGATTTAGAAGTTTATAACTACGATCAAGCTGCAAGAAAACTATATGATTTTTTCTGGAATGAATTATGTGATTGGTATATAGAAGCCTCAAAAAATAGGTTAAATTCGAGTGGTAAAGATAAATTGGTAGTACAAAATGTTATTCTGCAAGTCTTTGATTCTTCATTACGTTTATTACATCCTTTTATGCCTTATATATCGGAAGAACTATGGCAAAAATTGCCTATAGAGAAAGATTCAGAATTATTGATAAGCGCTAAGTGGCCAGAGAGTAACGAGAATAATATTTATCCTGAATCAGAAGAGGTATTCTTGAAGATTATGGAGTTAGTTAAGGGTGTAAGGAACGTTAAAGCCGAAATGGATATACCCCAAACACAAAAGGTTGACTTGAAATACAAAATTGTCGCAAAAAACAACGATTTTATAGAAAAAAACATAAGTTTAATTAAACATTTGGCTTTTTTGAAAGATATAACTCAAACTGAAGTGAAACCAGCAAAATCTGCCACTGCTTATGTAGATGAAAGTGTAGAAGTTTACATACCTTTAGGTGATTACATAGACATCGATACAGAGAAACAAAGGTTAACAAAAAAATTGGAAAAGCTAGCAAAAGATATAGAATTATATAATAAAAAATTATCAAATAAAAATTTCGTCGAAAAGGCTGATCCGGATGTAGTAGAAAAAACAAAAGAAGATTTGAAAGAAAGTGAGAAAAAATATCAAAAATTGCAAACACTCTTAAAGGAGATTAGTTAAATGGAATTTACCAATTTAGTTGATTATCTTTATCAAAGAGGAGCAGCAAATTTCAAGGTGAAATTAGGTCTCGAAAGGATAGAAGAATTAACTAAACGTATAGGATGCCCGCAGAATTCGTTCAAAAGTATACACGTTACAGGTACTAACGGAAAAGGAAGTGTTACCACCGCACTTTCACAAATTTTAAGATATAATGGAATGAAAGTTGGAACCTTTATATCCCCACATTTGGTTTCATTAACCGAGAGAATAAAAATAAATGGGGAAAACATTTCTGAGAGAGAATTTGTGGAGATATACAATGAGATTGAAGAAGAAATAAAAAAAATGGATCTGAAAGGTGAAGAATATGCACCATCATTTTTTGAAATAACAACAGCTATGGCCTTTAAGTATTTTGAAAAGCAAAAAGTGGATGTAGGAATCATTGAAGTGGGCTTAGGAGGAAGGTTGGATGCTACTAATGTTATCAATTCTGATGTCTCAGTGATAACCTCTATATCTAAAGACCATATCAAAACCTTAGGTAATACTCTTGAAGCGATAGCTTATGAAAAAGCAGGCATCATAAAGAAAAATAATTTTTTGGTATTGGGAAACATAGACGAAAGCCCAAAAAAAGTTATCTTAAATAAAGCTAAAGAAGTCAATGCAGAAAAGGTTTATGAACATGGAAAAGATTTTAATTCTACCAACCATAGATATTTTATTAACAATAATATGTTAGATTATTATGGTATCAATTCTGAATTTAAAGATCTGATTTTTGGTGCCAACGGGACGTTCCAAATGGAAAATGTTACAACATCTTTGGCAGTAGTAGAAGCGTTTATGCAAAAATTTGGAAAAGCTCTATCTATTGAGAAAATCCGAGAAGCTATGGCAAACTTTTATTGGGAAGGTAGGTTTGAGTACACAGAAATAAACGGTAAAAAGATAGTTTTCGACGGTGCCCACAATTTTGCTGCTGCCCAGCAATTAGAAAAAAGCATCAATCTTTACTTTCCTACTCAGAAAAAAATTGCCTTGATTGGGATATTGGATGATAAAGACTACAAAAAAATGTCACAAATTTTTGCTTCAGTTTTTGATAAAATTATTGTAACATCAGTTCCTACCGAAAGGGGAAGACATCCCGAATTAATATATGAAGAATTTAAAAAGCATTCCAAAAATGTTGAGTTTATAAAAGACCCTTCGGAAGGTTTCAATAAGCTTTTATCAGAAAAAAGTGATATTTATTTTTTCACTGGTTCTTTGTATCTCCTTGGAAAAATTAAAGAATTAATATCTACTAATTTAGTAGCATTGTAGATATCTTTTATCGAGGTATATAATATGATAAGAAAAATTAACGCAACAATTGAAGATTTTGAGGACGAAAAAGTTCTAATCAAAATTGGAGCTTTAACTCTGGAAGCGTATCCTTCGTTCAACGTTATAAGATACTTAAAAAAGGGTGACAAATACGATTTTTTTGCATCCCTTGAAACAAGCGAATGGAACACATCACTTTATATTTTTAAAGATAAAATAGAAAGAGATGTTTTTGAAAGTTTAAAGAAAGTTTCAAAAATCGGACCAAGAATTGCTTCAAAAATCCTTAGAAAAACGGATGCAGAAGAATTTATACAAATGATAAACTCCCAAGATACAACGCTCCTTTCAAACCTGCCTGGCATAGGTAAGAAAACAGCCGAAAGACTAATATCTGAACTTTCTGATTCTTTCAGTGCCTATTCAGCTGGGGTAGGCGCTCAATCGTATGGAAATAATAATGTAAAAGAAGCTATAGAAGCTTTAGAAACTCTTGGATTTCAAAGATATGAAATTATGAAGGTCATAGGTCAACTTGATCTAGAAGAACTAAAAACGGAAGAAATAATTAAAGAATGCCTTACAAGGCTGTAGGTAATTTTCTGGTGGGATTTGCGAAGCGAAGAGGCGCTAACAAAAATCTTTAGAAATTAAAAAAATTTCAAAAAAATCTTTTGATTTTAAAAGGGTCAAAGGGCGAAGCCCTCCACCCCTTGTTGGACTTAGGGACCGCAGGTCCCTTCCTTAAGAAGGTTGGGGAGAGGGGGTAGGGGCGCTAAAAATTATGAAAGGAGGAGGTAGATATAAAAGTATTAATACTTGCCGCTGGGCAGGGAAAACGAATGAAATCAAAGATCCCAAAAGTTGCACATAAAATTCTAGATAAGCCAATGATAAATTGGGTCATAGATGTTGCAAGAAAAATAACCGACGAAATCGGGATAGTCCTAGGAAATGGTAAAGATCTAGTAAAAGAATTGTTGGATGAAAATGTTAAAATTTTTGAGCAAAAAGAAAGATTAGGAACGGGTCATGCTGTACTCTGTGCAGAACAATTTCTCGATGATAGCGATATCTTGATACTTTACGGCGATGTGCCATTTATCTCTTACCAAACTTTAAATTCTCTCATTGAAAAACATTTAAAAGATAATAACAGTTCGACTATACTCTCAGTAAAATTAGAGGATCCAACTGGTTATGGACGTATAATAAAAAACGAAGATAAATCTGTTAAAATTGTTGAGGAAAAAGATGCCGATACTTTTGAAAAGCAAATAAAAGAAGTTTATACAGGAATTGCAGTTTACAAAGGAGAGCAATTAAAAGAAGCCTTACACCGTATCACCCCCCAAAATGCGCAAGGAGAATATTATTTAACCGATGTTTTTGAGCATTTGGAAAAAGTTGGTGTGGTAGAATTAGAAAATGAAACAGAGGTTATAGGTATAAACGATAGAATACAGTTAGCGCAAGCTGAAAAAAAGATAAGAAATGAAATTTTAAAGAAACATATGTTAAATGGAGTTACAATACAGGATCCAGATTCTACTTACATCTCCGTCGATGTAAATATCGGTCATGATACAATAATTTATCCCCAAACATTTATATACGGAAAAACGACCATCGGAGAAAATTGTGAAATAGGTCCATTAACAAGGATCAAAGATTGTATCATAGAAGACAATGTGAAAATAATTCGATCGGAATGCGAACTAAGTAGAATACAAAAAAATGTTTCAGTAGGTCCTTTTTCAAGGCTGAGAGAAGGAACAGAGTTGCAAGAAAACGTTAAAATAGGTAATTTTGTTGAAACTAAGAAAACTAAAATATCTTGCAACAGTAAAGCACAGCATTTAACTTATTTAGGTGACACTTATGTTGGAAGAAATGTAAACATTGGTGCAGGAACTATAACATGTAACTACGATGGTAAGAAAAAGAATAAGACCTTTATAGATGATGGAGCCTTTATTGGAAGTAACACCTCTTTAGTTGCACCAGTTAATGTTGGGAAAAATTCTCTTATAGGAGCGGGGTCTGTAATAACAAAAGATGTGCCAGACAATGCCTTAGCCTTAGCAAGGACGCATCAAATAAACAAAGAAAATTGGGTGTTAAAAAAGGATTCAAAAAATGTAGAGAAGGGAGTATAAAATGTCAACTAAAGAGAATCAATTCAAAGTATTTGCAGGAAACTCTAACCCTCCTTTAGCTAAAAGAATTGTAGAATACATGGACACAAGATTGGGAGACTGCGAAGTATCAACTTTTGCAGATGGTGAAGTAAATGTAAAAATTAACGAAACAGTCAGAGGATTCGATGTATATATAATTCAATCCATAGCTCCACCTGTAAATAATAATTTCATGGAGTTACTAATAATGATCGATGCTTTAAGAAGGGCTTCAGCTGCATCTATATCTGTTATAATTCCATACTTTGGGTATGCTCGTCAAGATAGAAAAGCGAGGGGTAGAGATCCAATTACTGCAAAGCTAGTTGCTAATTTAATTACAACGGCAGGAGCAACTAGGGTAGTAACAATTGATCTTCATGCCGAGCAAATCCAAGGGTTCTTTGATATACCAGTTGATAATCTGTGGAGTTTCCCAATTTTTTCAAAGTATTTTTTAGAAGAAATGAAATTGACACAGCACGACACCGTGGTAGTCTCCCCGGATGTTGGTGGCGTAAAACGAGCTAGAAAGTTTGCCGAAAAATTAGGATCTTCTTTAGCTATTCTTGACAAAAGAAGGCCCAAAGATAACGTTGCAGAAGTAATAAACGTAATAGGAGAAGTAGAAGGATCCAATTGTATAATATTCGATGACATAATAGATACTGGTGGATCTCTAGTAGCTGCTGCTGAAACTCTACATAACAAAGGTGCGAAGAAAATTATTGCTGCCGCTACACACGGGATATTTTCACTCAATGCTATTGAAAAATTGCAAAATTCAAGTATTGATAAAATAATTGTTACAGATACAATATATCATAAAGAATTGCCTGACAAGTTTGTAGAATTAAAATCCTCTGAACTTTTGGGAGAAGCGATAGTCAGAATAAGAAAAAATTTATCTGTTAGTATACTTTTCCGATAATTAACGGTTGGGAAGCTAGGCAAAAGGATTATTTTCTTTTCCTTATGGGTGGGGAGCGGGGCGAATCCCGTTTGGTGGTTTGTGCAAAAAATGTTTTTAAATAATTTTAATATTGAACTTGGGGATCTTAAGGGGGTTACCCCTTAGCGTCCCGGGACAAAAAAGCGCTAACAAACAACTTTTAGAATTTATAAAGTACTAATAAATAATGGTTAGGAGGTTATTGTATGGCAACAGTTTTCAAAATGGATGTTAATAGAAGAGATTCAAAGATCAAGGCCAGGAAATTTAGAAATGAAAAATTAATTCCAGCAGAAATATACGGCCCAGCTTTAAAGGAGAACAAACACATAAATATTCCATATAAAGAACTGGAAAGTATGTTAGAAAAAGTTTCTGAAACTACTTTGCTTGAGCTTAATGTAAAGGGAGAAAACAGCGAAGAAAAAGTGAGATGTTTCATAAAATCTGTTCAAAGGCATAAAGTGTCGGACCAACCAATTCACGTAGATTTTTATGTTCCAGAAGAAGGAAGAAAAATGCATTTAAGGATACCTCTAGAATTTGAAGGAGAGCCTCTTGGAGTTACACAAGGCGGTTATTTAAATACCTATGTCCATGAAATACCTGTCGCAATTCTACCTTCGGATATCGTTGATTCAATAAAGGTAGATATTTCTGAGCTAAAAATGGGCGAATATTTATCCGTTTCAGATATTAAAAATCTTCTTCCAAAAAGTGCGGAGGCCCTTCTAGAAGACGAAGAAATCGTCATTAGTGTAATAGAACCGAAAGCGGTAGAAGAAGTTACCGAAGAAACTGAGGAAACTGAAGAAGGAGAACTAACTGAACCCGAAGTAATAGAAGAAAAAACGCCTCAAGACATGAAGGAAGAATAAAAAGTGAGAAATTTGGTAATAGGTTTAGGAAATCCTGGCCCGCGTTATGTTTTTACAAAACATAACGTGGGTTTTTTAGCTTTAGATAAATATGAAGAAACCAAAAAAAATAGATCGAACATAAAAAAAATATCTGGTAAGAACTTTGAAGGCTTTACTATAGAAAACGATATTTTCATCAAACCGTTAACTTACATGAATGCAAGTGGAGAAGTGTTACCATATGTTTTTAAAAAATTTGGTAAAATAGAGGGAAGTTTATTAATAATTTACGACGATATATGGTTGGACTTAGGTGAAATTCGTATAAGAAAAAGCGGCTCTGATGGGGGACACAATGGATTGAAATCAATAATAGCCATTTTAAAAAGTACCGATTTCCCTCGAATAAGAATAGGTATCAACAATGGATACGAGCATGGATCTGGAAATTTGGCAAATTATGTTTTAAGTCCTTTTACCGAAGAAGAATGGGCCAAATTGGACAAAGTACTTGATTATGTTACTACCGCGATAGACTTGATTTTAGAAGGAAGAATAAACGAAGCGATGAATAAATTTAACAAAAAGATAATTTAGAACAGAGTTGGAGGAAGGAAATAAAGCAATGGACGAAGAAAAGACAATGTTAGTAAGTAAGGCTCTAGAAGAAATCAGAATAGCAATATTGGAAGAAGATAAATTAAGTGAAATTTTTTTCGAAGATTTTGAAACCGATAGGAATACGGGGAAAATCTTCTTAGGTATAATTGAAAATAAAGTCCCAAGTTTGGAGGCTTTTTTTGTAAACATTGGATTAGGAAAGAATGGTTTTCTAAGATACAGAGACGCTCTTGATGATCCTAATCAATATAACGTGGGAGACAAAATTCTAGTTCAGGTAAGAAAAGATGGGGGAACGAGAAAAGGTCCTCAACTTTCTATGCAAGTAAGTTTACCTGGTAAATATCTGGTATACATTCCAAATTCTGATGACAGTATTGGCATATCCCGAAAAATCCTCCAAGAAAAAGAAAGAACAAGATTGAGAGAAATTGCAAAAAAGATACTAATGGATAACGAATCCATTATATTTAGAACCAATTCTGAAGGAATAGACGAAAAAGAAGTAGAAATAGAATTAAAAGAAATGAGAAAAATATACAATAGTATTTTACAAAGATTTCGATCCCAAAAAAATCCTGGAGTTTTATATGAAGAAAGCGACTTTCTTGAGTACATATTAAGAGAGCGACTGGATTCTAAAACAAAAAAAATAATCACAGATGACAGACAAATTTACAGGAAACTAAAAAAAAGTTTGAAAGGCTTTGAACTAAAACCCAAAGTTGAGTATGTTAGAGGAGATGTTTTTCGGATCCATAATATATACCATCAAATGGAAGAGATCTTTACAAAAAAGATCGAACTATCAGGGGGAGGTACCATTACTTTAGATAGAGCAGAAGCTTTAACCGCCATAGATGTAGATTCTGCTGGAAATTTAGAAGGTAAGAACATTGAGGAAACTTCTTTTATTACAAACATGGAAGCAGCCAAAGAAATAGCCAGACAATTGAAATTAAGAAATATTGGAGGAATGATCGTCGTAGATTTTATAGATATGAAAGACTCTTCGCATAAAAAAACGATTATCAATATTCTTAAAGAAGAGACTAAAAAAGATAAATCAAAAGTTACCATTTTAGGATTCACAAACATGGGACTTTTAGAAATTATTAGAAAAAGAACCACACAACCTTTGGATACCAATGTGTATTCACAATGTCCATTGTGTCATGGAACGGGTAAAGTCATAGCCCCTTCTCTGGTGCATGGAAGATTAATAAAAGAATTGTTATCCTCGACCAAGGAAATAAAAAAAGAAAAAATAAAAGTAGTAGAAATAAATGCATTTCATAACCTCTCAGGATATTTAACCCCATCTTTGACTGAAGAACTGGAGAAAAAGTTAAACGTAAAATTAGAAGTATCTTTTAATTGGCAAAATCCTAATTCTTACAATATTAAATACAAAAAATAATTTGTTTGCAAGAAAGCGGTGAAAGTCTATGTTAAAGAAAATATTATTTTTTGCGATAATTACTCTTTCTATCTTTTTTTTCGTTTCTGGAATATACTTTTCTAATTCAAAAACCAACGATACTGTTGATTTTTTAAGTAGCACTTATGATAATCAAAAGGAGCCTCTAATACAGTATCTTTCAGATACGCAAGAAGTCATATCAACCAACAATCAATCCTTCTTCAAAAAAATCGATGAAAATGGGACGTATCTAACAAAAATAATTCAAACAAACAAGAATGAATATGTTTCATTGGCTATTAAAGGGAACCAGTACTATTTGTATTTCATAGACGAAGAAGGCAATATAAGAAAAGAAATGTTCATAGAAAGCGGTCAGGTAAGTATAAACGACTTTGTTTTTTTCAACAATGCTTTCACTCTAGTGGGACAAAAAAATGGAAAACCTTACATTTTAAATATCTCAAACAGTGGAGAAATGAACTGGTCTCTTGTTATAAATTATCAGGGAACCTTAAATACAATAAAAAACACCTCAGGGAGTTTCGTTGTTGGGGGATGGGTAATAACAAATGGTAACGGTCAAGCATACATCTCTGAAATAAACCTTACAGGAAAGAAAATTTGGGAAAACATGTATGGAAGAGATAAAGAAGAACAAATAGTTGATTTAGTAATTGATAACAACAGAATCATAGCCGCGGGTACTTCTAATTCTAATCCAGAAAAACAAAACGACTTATTAATATTAGAATATAGTAGAGAAGGTATATTGCTTTTTTCAGATGAATATGGGTATACTACCTTCCACGAAAATCCAAATAGTATAACCCAAGATAATGAAGGTAACATATATATAGGGGGATATTTAGCTACAATAAACGAAAAAGAGTGGAAAGGCTTTATAATGAAAATATCGAAAGAAATTGAACAAAAAGATAATCTCGAAGTTGAATACTTTGAAACGCTATCGATAAAATCACTTTCTAGGGTTGAAGAAGTAAAAGTTTATAACAATCAAATTTATTTGTTAGGAGTTTGTATTGATAATTGGCCGGATTATGATTTGTTTTTAAGAATTATAAATCCCAACGGGGTATTAATTGAACAGAAAATTTTTGGCACTAACGATCAAGAATTAATCTATTCTTTCGAAATATTACCTGCAGGGGAAATTTTAGGTACAGGGCAAGCTAAAGATTCAAATAACCAAGTTTATCCTTTGATTATAAAAACTGATTCATCATACGGAATACCGCAAAAAGAAAAACCCTGATTCTAAATCAGTATCAACGAAAGGAGAGTACATCAATTGAAACCATCAACGGTAAAATACCTATCAAAAAAAATAATGGCTTCTGGAGAAATTCCTCTCTTATGGGGACATTTTGGTGTAGGTAAAACGGATATCGCTAGGGAGATAGCAGAAGAGACAGGAAGAGAATTAATCATATTGATTATCTCTCAGATGGAACCCGGGGATCTGATTGGACTTCCTTCAAGAGGCTCAGAAAAAACTGTCTTTTTAAAACCTGACTGGTGGCCTAATAAAGATGAAGTAATAATAATGATCGATGAAATAAACAGGGCACATAGATCAATAAGAAATGCTATCATGCAATTATTGATAGACAGAAGAATACATAATCACATATTACCGGCTGGGGCATGGATCATGGGAGCAGCTAATCCTCCAGATGAAGAATACGACCAAGTAGATTTGATAACCGATCCTGCCTTCATGTCAAGATTCTTTCATTTAGAATTGTCTCCTGATGTTGATGATTGGATAAACTGGTCTAATCAAGAGCAAGTAAAAGGTGAAGTTATTTCTTTTATCAAAGAATATCCTGAATATCTCTCTTCCGATAATATAGTATCAATGAGACTCAATTTAAGGCCTAGTCCTAGAAGTTGGTATAAATTATCCAACGTTTTATCTAATTTATCTGAAAACGATATGAAAAAATATGGGTACGTTATTGCTGCCTCAATAGTTGGATCGGAAGCAGCAAGAGCATTTCTGTCTCATCTGGAAAATAAAGTTGAACTACCAAACCCTAAAGATTTACTAATCGAGGGTAAAAATCTTGAAAGAATTGAGAAATTGACCAATGAAGAAAAAGTAAGTCTTATTTTGAGAATAAATAATTACTTTGAATCATTAAAAGAGGAAGATATAGAACAATTATTATCTAATGGAGATCAAAAAACAATCGCAGAAAATGTAAAGAACATAAGTGTGTTCATACCTAAGGATGCTATGTTCTCTGTATTAAGATTTCTAAACGAAATGGTAGAAAAAAACAAAGGATTAAAAAAAGTCTTTTATGATAAACTTTTGGAAGAAATTGCCATTAAATTAGGAGATTCCACTTGGATGGAAGGAATTTAGGATGAATGATATACTCCAAAACGCTTGGATTGAACTAGAAAAAGAAAGCTTATTTTTTTCTTTTTTGAGGATGAATTTTGATTCCATGCCAACTACTTCTGTAAGAACTATAAGGGTTTCAATAACAGCTCAAGGGAAATTTAGATTATTGTACAATCCGAACCGTTTAAAAAATATTGGTTTAATTTTAACCAAAGGAATATTAAAACATGAGATTTACCATATAATATTTGGACACATATTCATAAAACCCAAAAATAAAAGGGAAAGAGGTATTTGGGATTTAGCAATGGATGCAGCGGTAAACCAATATATCAGAGAATTAGATGTATTTGCAGAACCTTTAGATGTAATGGTAGCCGAAGGACATGCCCCAGACAACGAATTCTTTTTTGTTACCGCTCCTATGAACCTCTTAAATAAAACGGCAGAAGAATACTATAAATATGCAATGGATTTATTAGAAAAAAACAAGATGATCGATATAGAAGAGATACTAGAAAAAAGGGAAAACAATCTCGACTCACACGACTTTTCATCAGATATTCCAGAAGAAATGGCTTTTGATATCGTAAGTGAATTCGTTACAAAAGCCTACGATAAAAGCAAAGACAATCTACCCGATGGCATTGAATTAGCGGTTTCTCTTATGGTAACGAAACCTTTCTTCAACTGGGAAACGATGTTAAGAAGATTTTTTGGCAGTTCTATAGTCGTTGAAAAATACAGGACCCTAATGAGACCAAATCGAAGATATGAGGATCAACCGGGTTGGAGATCCAAAATGGGACCAAATATTGCAATAATAATCGATACTAGTGGTTCCATTATAGAAGAAGAATACAACGCATTTTTCAGTGAAATAGAACATATTTCAAAAACTCTCGGTGGAAAAGTCACCCTAATTCAAGCAGACAGTCATGTCCAAAATATCATGACTTATCACAAAGGAAGCTGGAAAGAACTTGTTTTAAAAGGTAAAGGTTCAACTGACATGCAACCTGCGGTTGATTACGTTGAAGAAAATTTAAGACCCGAAGGCATAATCATATTCACAGACGGTTGGGTTGAAGTACCAAATGTCCAAAGAAGGGTTCTCTTCATCTTGTCAAAAAAACACAATCCTGATTTTATAAATAATGTGATAGAATATTATGGGAAGAATAGTGTTGCAATTATCAGCTAACCGTTAGGAGGAATATTTATGGCCAAAAAAATGAAAAGTTTAGGTGGAAGATCCCTTTCAAAAAAATCTGGTAGCAAAAACAATATGAACAAAATGCTTCAAGAAGCCCAAAGGGCCCAAGCTGAAATGCAGGAAGAATTAGATAGACTGGATGAAGAGTTATCCAACGTTGAAGTAGAAGCCACCGCAGGCGGTGGTGTAGTAAAAGTTGTGGCCACATGCGATATGAGAATAAAAGATATAGTTATATCTGAAGAAGTTGAAGATGAAGATATAGACACCCTAAAAGATCTTATCATCGCCGCTTCAAACGAAGCGATAGAAAAGGCTAATAAACTTAAAGAAGAAAAGACCAACGAGATTTCACAAAAGTTTTTAGGAACCCTTCCTAACTTTGGGGCTTGAAAAAATTAACTTTTTCTTTTCAAAAAAGTATAATTTTATATGTACAATAAAAGTAAGAGAAAAAAATAACAAACAATTTATCAGGAGGTGTTGTATAAGTGGCAGTTAAAATAGGGATAAACGGTTTTGGAAGAATAGGGAGATTAGTTTTTAGGCAGTTAGTTGAAAACCCAAACTTTGAGGTAGTAGCAATAAATGATCTTACAGATTCAAAAACCTTAGGAACACTTTTAAAGTATGACTCCGTTCACGGAAAATTCAATGGAACGGTAGAGGTAGTTGACAATGGTTTAAAGGTTAATGGGAAAGAAATCAAAGTTTTCGCAGAAAAAGATCCCGCTAACCTTCCCTGGTCTAATCTAGGTGTCTCAATAGTTATTGAATCTACAGGCGTATTTAGAAACAAAGAAAAGGCTTCAGCACATCTAAAAGCTGGTGCTAAGAAAGTTATAATAACCGCTCCAGCAAAAGGTGAAGTAGATGCAACAGTAGTTATGGGAGTAAATGACAATGTCATCACTCCGCAGATGGAAGTTATTTCAAATGCATCTTGTACAACCAACTCAATTGCACCGGTTATAAAGGTGCTAAACGACAAATTAAAAATTAAAAGAGGTTTGTTAACAACCGTTCATTCATTCACAAATGATCAAAGAGTTCTAGATTTACCTCATAGTGATTTAAGAAGAGCAAGAGCAGCTGCTCTAAATATCATCCCAACAACAACTGGGGCTGCAAAAGCCGTTGGATTAGTAATTCCAGAACTAAAAGGTAAATTAGATGGAATGGCTTTGAGAGTTCCAACACCAGATGGATCTATTAGCGATTTAACTGTAGAAGTAGAAAAATCAACAACCGTTGAAGAAGTAAACAAAATGATGAAAGACGCCGTTGAAAATGAATTGAAAGGTCTCTTTGAATACAATGAAGAACCAATTGTTTCTTCTGATATTGTTGGTTCAACTGTTGCAGGAATATTCGATGCTACATTAACCAACGTAATCGATGGCACTTTTGTTAAAGTCTGTGCATGGTACGACAACGAAAATGGATACTCAACAACCGTTGTGAAATTGGCTGAAAAATTAGCTAAGATGCTGTAATTTCCAATCAAAAAGAGGGGATTTAATCCCCTTTTTCTTTAAAATAAATGTGAATATAGGGGGTGTCAATATGGAAAAATTAACTATAAAAGACGTTGATTTGAAAGGCAAAAAAGTCATAATGAGAGTTGATTTCAACGTTCCTATAAAAGATGGAAAGATAACCGATGAAACTCGAATTAAAGCCGCTTTGGACACAATTCAATATACTCTGGACAAAGGAGCAAAAGTAATATTACTATCTCATTTAGGACGTCCCAAAGGTGAAAAAAATCCTCAATTTTCTTTAAAACCAGTAGCCGATAGATTAGATGAGTTATTAAATAATAAAGTTTATTTTGTAGATGAAACCAGGGGACCAAAAGTTGAAAAAGCCGTCTCAGAATTAAAAGATGGTGAAGTGTTACTAATTGAAAATACAAGATTTGAAAAAGGTGAAACAAAAAACGATCCTGAACTGGCAAAATATTGGGCGTCTTTAGCGGATCTTCATGTTAATGATGCATTTGGAACGGCTCACAGAGCACACGCTTCCAATGTTGGTATAGCAAACTATATACCAAGTGTCGCAGGATTTTTGATGGAAAAAGAGATCGAATTTTTGCAAAAGGCCGTTGAAAACCCAGAAAAACCATATGTAGTAATTCTGGGTGGTGCTAAAGTATCCGACAAAATAGGGGTTATAAATAATCTATTAAATAAAGCTGATAAGATATTAATCGGCGGTGCTATGATGTTTACTTTCTTAAAAGCCTTAGGTAAAAACGTTGGTTCTTCGTTGGTGGAAGAAGATAAACTCAATGTTGCAAAAGACATATTAGAAAATGCGAAAGCAAAAGGCGTTGAGATTGTTTTACCTGTTGATACCGTTATCGCCCAAAAAATAGAAGCAGGTGTTGAGAAGAAAACTGTAAAAATAGATGATGGAATTCCCGAAGGTTGGATGGGCTTAGATATAGGACCTGAAAGCGTTTCTTTATTTAAAGAGAAAATTTCCGATGCTAAAACAATTGTTTGGAACGGTCCTATGGGAGTTTTTGAAATGGATGATTTTGCTTTTGGTACCGAAGAAGTAGCAAAGGCAATCGCAGAAGTAACCAAAAAAGGTTGTATAAGTATTATAGGTGGAGGAGATTCTGCAGCTGCCGCTGAAAAATTTGGATTGGCTAGCGAATTTTCACACGTTTCAACTGGTGGAGGTGCCTCTTTAGAATTTTTAGAAGGTAAAGAATTGCCAGGTATCTCTTCAATAAACGAAAAAAAAAAGCTGAATGAAAGAAAATTTATTCTCGCCGGAAATTGGAAGATGAACAAAACTAATACAGAGGCAGCTGAATTTGTCTCAAAACTTGTAGGACAGATAAAAACCGAAGATAAGTTTGAAGTTATTGTTTGTCCCCCTTTCACAGCTCTTGAAAAGGTTAGAGATATCACAAGTAGTTCAAACATAAAAGTAGGTGCCCAAAATGCTTATTATGAAGATAAAGGTGCTTACACAGGCGAGATCTCCGTTAATATGTTAAGGGATATAGGAGTAGAATATGTAATTCTTGGTCATTCTGAAAGAAGGCACATCTTTCAAGAAAGCGATGAACTCATAAACAAAAAACTTAAAAAGGTAATATCTTCAGGGTTAACACCCATACTGTGTGTTGGTGAACAGTTAGAAGAACGTGAAAAGGGTTTAACATTCAACGTTGTAGAAAGACAGATTAAAGAAGCTCTTTATGGTTTAACTGAAGAAGAAGCAAAAACAATCATAATCGCCTACGAACCCGTATGGGCAATTGGAACAGGAAAAGTAGCCACACCCAACCAAGCCCAAGAAGTTCATAAGTTTATTAGAGACCTTTTGAAAGATATCTTCAATGAAGAATTTGCTAAAAAAACCACAATACTTTATGGTGGAAGCATAAAACCAAACAATTATTTAGGCCTCTTTGGTAAACCAGATATAGACGGCGGTTTGGTTGGAGGTGCTTCATTAACAGAAGATTTCGTGGAACTTGCCAATATTATGAAAGAAATTATCGAATAAGCCACCCTAAAGGGTGGTTTTTTCATATTTTTCAGTTTTTATGTTAAAATTATAGATAGTAAAGATTTTAATTCTGAGGTTTCAGAAAATTGGGATCATATGGTTTGATCTGTCAAGAGAAAGGTGGGGGGTACGATGATTACTTACGAATCATTGAAAAATGTTTCGGCAAGTGTTGTTATCGAGCTTGTGAATGAAGTGTTTAAAGACTATGTTTTCCCAGTGAATTGGAATTTAGAAAGTTTTGATAAAGATGTGAAAGAAAACTCTATCTCCATGGAAGATTCTTTTATAGCTTTTTATGATGGTATACCTGTGGGATTCAGTATTATATCAATAAGAAAAGATGTTGGAAGAATTGACTCAATTGGAGTAAAAGAAGAATTTAGAGGAAAAGGATTGGCTTCTGAAATCATCTTTCGTACAATTGAAACATTAAAATGGAAAGAGATAAAGAAAATAATTTTAGAAGTTGCCCAAAGTGATGAAAGGTCTATAAGATTTTATAATAAACATGGTTTTAGAGCAACAAGAGAGCTGTCTTCTTTCTTAAAAGAAAAAGATAAATCAACAAATACTCATTTCAAATACGAACAAACTACTTCAGATGTAATCTATGAAATGGCTACCGAGGCAAAATTTAGATTTAAAAGAAAACCAAATTGGCAAAGAGAACCTATAACCATAAAACTTAGCGAAAATAGATACAACTATGAAATCATATACGATAACAATAAGAAATGCGGCTACGTAGTATGGGGATTCAACAAAGATAATTGTTATATAGTTGATGCCTCCCCGATTGAAGAGGGTTACGCCTTCGAGGCAATAATTGAAGATATTACATCCAAACTTTTAAAAATTAAAAATAGAATTGTCTTAGTCTCGGTTCCAGAAGATGATCCATTGCACAAAGCATTGATTGACAATAATTATTCTATATTCATAAAGCAGATAGAAATGGAAAGAATCATTCATTGATTTGTCAAATAAGCTCTATTTGGACAAATTCATCGATATTCAAATCGTTGTTTATAGATACGAAATAATAAGATTTATAATTTTCCTTAGTCTCTAATTTTAGGTAATGTTTGTCTCTTCCAAACTCGAGTGTAAAAATAAACTCATTTCCATTTTTTACGAGATCATAAGATACTAACTTGTCACTAGTAGCTTGTAAGGTGTAGAAAACAAAAAATAGATACTTGTTTCCCCTTTTGTAGCTAATTTCAGTTTCTAACTGAGGAAGTTGAGTATTGAAGTTGTGGTATAGAGTTCTCATTATCAATTTCTCTTTTAAAGGAATCAATATATGTCCTCCCTCCTGTAGATAGGTTAATCTACTTTTAACTAGAAAGTTATATAATTTTCACTCGATTATACCACATTTAAAAGGAATCAGTCAAATTTTCTGCCCCAGTTTTTAAGGTTCTTTTAATTATTAAAAGATATAATGAAAATATTACTATTTTCTCAGCGGTTAAGAACTGCTCCTTATAGGTGCGCTGCGGAGGAAAAGAAAAAACTTCCTTTCCTTATAGGTAGGCTGCGAAGCCTTACTATCCATTTTCCTTATGGGTGGGCTGCAGAGCTTTACTATCCATTTTCCTTATGGGTGGGCTGCGGGGCGAAGGGGCGCTAAAACAGGTTTTAGAGTTTTTGAAGTCACTATAAAATTATCAAATCAGAGGAGGTCCATAATGAAAAAACTTTTAGTAGTACTTGGTATTCTTGTAGTTCTTTCTGTATCAATATTCTCAGAGTCAGTGGCATATTTAACTTCACAGGACGGGCAGCAAGTATACGAATCTTATTTTTTGGAGTTAGATCAATTGATGGGGGAATATCATAATACATTATTAAATATGTTGAGTCAAAATCCCCAATACGACCAGTATTTTAACAAACCAATAGATCTAATAAGCATAACAGATGTTTTAATGGAATACAAAGCCATGGAAAAATTTTTAAACGATAATGGAATAACGTTAGATGCAACGAAAATTTCCCAAGAAACAGATCAAATGTACAATCAATACATGGGAAGCGAAAGCACTAAACAAATTTTCTTGCAGTTTTTTGAAAAAGAAGAATATTTTCGTGGTTTCGTTAGCAGCCTAGTGTACAGAAACGAGGTAATTAATGAATTAAGAAATTACTTTTCCAATTTCTCTGAAGAAGAGCTATCAACCTATGTTTCTGATAATTTTGAAAATCTGAAAAGTCAATATGATACGGTTAAAATCAGCAGGATTGTAACTACAGATGAAGGTACGGCCAATAACATTAAATCTGAAATATTGCAAAACAAGATCTCTTTCTCACAAGCAGCTTCAGAAAACTCTGTAGATACTCAAACTGCATCAGTTGGCGGCTTGGTGGGATGGGTTAAACGTGGAGATATTTCTGAAAATATATTTGAAGCTTCACTCTCTTCAACTCCCGGAGAAATAATCGGTCCATTAAGTTCTCCATTGGGATATCAAATAGTGCGAGTCGAAGGCAAAAAAATATATGAAACCCCGGATGAGTTATTAGTAGACGAAGATATAAAAAATCAATTAACTACCAGCTTCGTGGATTACCAGATTACTAATTGGTACGATTCATATATGTCTAACTATGATTTTGTAATTTCATACGAACCCTTGGCTATAGCATATGATATTTATAAAGCTCAATCTTTCGATGACTTAGCAAACGTTGAAAAGAAGTATCGTGACGATATATTGAGTGGTAATGGGTTACCTGAAGAATGGTATGTCTCTTATATTTTCATCGTTGAAAATTTACTACCTATGAAAATATCTCAAAAAAATGACCTTGAAAGTTATTTGAATATAGCTCAATCGTACCCCGAGTTTCTAGAATACAGCAACGATGAAATAAATAGTCAAATTGAACATTATACTCAACTTATGGACACGGCCGAATCAACAGATCTACGTAATGAAGCCTCCCAAAAAGAGAGTGCTTTAAGGGAACTACAATATTTGCAAGGTGCTTACGAGGTCTTCACACAGCCAGAAATTCAGAACAAATACGATGAATTAACAAACGATATAGAACAAATGAATGAAGCCCTGGAAAATTCTCTCGTAACCTTAAGAGAAATGAATCCAGATGCTATAGAGGTTATTGGAAAACTATACCAAACAAAACCCGATGATCCAAATGTAGCTTTTGACTATTATGCAACGGTTTATTCCTACATTTTAGATTATTATAATTCAACTGGAGATATTGAATCTGTAAGGCAAGATTTAGAAACAATAAAAAGTACCTTAAAATCATTAAACACAGAAGACCTTGATGAAGAGAGAGCAAATCAAAGGCAACAAATACTCGAAAATATAGACCAACTTTTAAATCAATAAAAACTTTAAGTTAAAGATAATCTGGTAAAGTTGAAATGCTTTACCAGATTTTTTTGTTGGAGGGAAACATGAGTTCAATTAGAATCGTTAGAGCCTCTTTAATTGCGGCATTATATGTAGTTCTTTGTATAATCTTTCAACCTATCAGTTTCGGTCCTATACAGGTTCGAATCGCTGAAGCTTTTGTAGTTCTGACTTTTCTCGATCCTGCATTCATTCCCGGTATCTACGTAGGTGCTCTGTTGGCTAATATAATAGGAGGCTTGGGTGCTTGGGATATCTGGTTTGGAAGTCTATTGACCTTGATAGCAGGAATTATAACTTGGAAAATGCCAAACGAGTATTTAGCTCCTCTTCCTCCCATATTAATTAACGCCTTCGGAGTATCCGCTTATGTTGCGCCATTGTATGGAGTACCATATTTCTTTTCTGTACTTTGGGTAGGAGTTGGAGAAGCTGTTGCTACGTATATTATAGGGCTACCTATTTTAAAGATTTTCAAAAGAAATTTCTACAATTAGATTGTTAAATTTTGAGTTGGATCATACTTTTCTAATGCTTCTTTGACTTTATCGTATAACTCTTTTACATTTTTGAATTCTATCAGTGTGCTTTCTTCTTTATCTCTTTGTTTTAACTCTATTTTTCCTTCTTTTAAACGTTTGCCGATAATAATTTTTATGGGTACCCCGATTAGATCTATATCTTTGAACTTAAATCCTGCAGAGACTTCTCTGTCGTCTATAATAACATCGATTCCTTCTTTTAAAAAGTAGTCGTAGATCTCTTGGGATGTATTTACAATTGCTTCGTCGTTCATGGCAATGGGTATTATTGCTACCTCAAAAGGTGCAACGCTTTTGGGCCAGATTATCCCATTTTTGTCGTTTAATTGTTCGACTATTGCACCTAAGGTTCTCGATACCCCCCAGCCATAGCATCCCATAATGTAAGGTTTTTGTTCCCCGTTTTCATCGGTGAAAACTGCGTTCATTTTTGAAGAGTATTTGTCTCCTAACTCAAAAATTTGACCAACTTCTATACCTCTTGTCTGTTTAAGTGTGGAATTACAGCCTTGGGTTGGACATTTTTCTCCTTCTTTTACATATCTAATGTCTGCAAACAAATCTATTCGGAAATCTCGTTCGGGATTGGCGCTTATATAATGCCTTTTTTCCTCCATAGCCCCTATAACACCATTTTTTATAGATTTTACACTTAAATCTGCAACTATTTTGATGTTTTCAGGTATGTTCACTGGACCTATAAATCCAACGTTTACACCAAATTCTTTTAGAACGTCTTGCGGATCGGCTAGTTCCAGACTTTGATCTTGAAGAACGGACCTGATCTTGGCAAGGTTTATCTCATAGTCTCCTCTAATTAGTGCCATAATCCATCCTTTGCTGGATCTTAGCAGTATAGATTTTATCAACTTTTTTTCAGAAATGTTCAAGAATTTGGAGACTTCTTCGATGGTTTTGGCGTGTTGAGTATCAACTTTTTCCATTTCTTTGACAGCTTCGTTTTCATCTACTGAAAAATCTTCACCCGATCTTGCCTTTTCATCACTGGCAGCATAACCACATTTTTCACAGTAAAATATTTCTCCCTCGCCGTTTTGTGCCAATACATGAAATTCATGAGAAAAAGAACCACCAATTGCACCGGTATCCGCTTCTACAACGACATATTTCAAACCTATTCTTTTTAAGATGTTCTCATAGGCATCATAGAAATGTTGGTAAGATTCATGCAATGAGTTGTAGTCGGTGTGAAATGTGTAGGCGTCTTTCATGATGAACTCTCTTGCCCTTAACACCCCAAACCTTGGCCTTATTTCATCTCTAAACTTAGTAGCTATTTGGAAAAGGTTGATGGGGAACTGTTTGTACGACCTGAGCTCATTTTTCATCAAAAATGTGATAATTTCCTCATGTGTAGGGCCTAAAGTAAACTCTCTATCGTGTCGATCCTTAAGTTTCATCAATTCTGGACCGTAATCTTCCCATCTTCCCGTCATTTTCCACAGCTCTGCTGGATGTATTATGGGTAGCATTATCTCTTGAGAACCTATCTTTTCCATTTCTTCTCTGACTATCTGTTCAATTTTTCTTATGACCTTCCATCCAAGAGGAAGATAACTGTAAACACCTGACGAAATCTTTCTTATAAACCCTCCTCTGATCAATAACTCGTAACTTTTTATGTCAGAATCAGATGGTGTTTCTTTTAAAGTAGGAGCATAAAGTTTGGAAAATCTCAAGATTATCCCTCCGATTTTTTAGCATATTTAATATTTTATACTTTACGAGAAATTATACCATAGAAATATTGTTAAGTTAAATTTTTATTGTAATAAATATATTGAGTCTTTTAGTACAATTAAATTAATAAATAAAAATATTCTTTTCCTCAGGGGTGGGCAGTGAGGGAAGGGCGCTATAAAACTTGTTATACAGAAGTTATTCGATAAGATAGCTTACCTTCAAAAACATATGGTATAATTATGCTGTACAACACAAAGATAAATGGAAAAGATGGATACATATATTCTGATGGAATACAAAAGCTACATTGAAGGGAAAGTATGGAAAGGGTGAAATAGTATGGTGGTAGTGTATAGATATCACCTTTCTAATTTGTTTTATGCGGGGTGATATCTTTTCAACGATTTTATTAGCGCCCTTTCACCCCGTTGCCCACCCATCTCAGGAAGGAATCTGCGGTTTCTTAGACCCGGACGCTAAGGGACAAGCCTCTTAAGGTCCCCAAACATTAAGAGGATGCCCCTTAAAAACCCCAAATCAAAATCAAAATTATTTAAAAACATAGTTTGCATAATACAGCAAGAAGGCTTCGCCCCGTATTCCACTGAAAGCTTAAACTTCTAGAGAATATATGAGAATACCAAAACAATTTTAATGTGATATAATATTTTAGGCTTCACAATTAGATATGGGAAAGAAGGTTGAACAGTTTTGGAGGTGCCATTAATGGATAAGTTTTACGTCACTACACCTATTTACTACGTTAACAGTGAACCACATATTGGTTCGGCATATACGACGATAGTTGCAGATATAGTAGCAAGATTTAGGAGAATGATGGGGTACGATGTTTTCTTTTTAACCGGCACGGATGAGCATGGACAAAAGGTGTTACAGGCAGCTAAAGAAAAGAATATACCTCCTCAGGAATATGTTGATTCGCTCTCTTCAAAATTTAAAAATTTATGGGATGAAATGGGGATTAGTTACGATCATTTTGTTAGAACAACAGATGATTATCATATAAAGACCGTACAGATGTTTGTTGATAAGATGATGGAGAATGGAGATGTGTACAAAGGAAAGTACGCCGGTTGGTATTGCATACACGATGAATCCTTTTGGGATGAATCTGAGATAATCACTCAAGATGGCGTTAAACTCTGCCCTGAATGTAACAGAGAATTGAAATGGGTAGAGGAAGAGAATTACTTTTTTAAACTTTCCAAATATACCGAACCGTTGTTGAAACATTATCAGAATAATCCTGATTTTGTGGAACCATCTTTTAGAAGAAATGAGATGCTACAAATTTTGAATAATGGATTAAAAGATCTTAGCATCACTAGAACTACGTTCAATTGGGGGATCCCTTTAAAGAGCGATCCTAAACATGTGGTGTATGTTTGGGTGGATGCGTTAATTAATTATATAAGTGCGATAGGCTATTCTGATGATCAACAAAAATTTAACAGGTACTGGCCCGCTGATTTACACCTTATTGGAAAAGAAATAAATAGGTTCCATTCTCTGATCTGGCCTGCTATGTTGATGTCAGTAGGGTTGCCTTTGCCGAAGAAGGTATTCGCACATGGTTGGCTAACGGTTAATGGACAAAAGATTTCAAAATCCTTGGGCAACGCCGTTGATCCAAGGGTTCTCATGAACGCCTATGGCAGAGATGTTATAAGGTATTATTTGTTAAGGGATATTGCCTTTGGTAGAGATGGAGATTTTTCGGAAGAAAACTTAATTACTCGATACAACGCTGATTTAGTCAATGATCTAAGCAATTTAGTGCATAGAACACTTACGATGGTTGAAAAGTATTTTAACGGTGTCATACCAAAACCTGAAAGAAAGGATAAGGTGGACGAGCAACTCATAGAACTTTTAGAGAGTAAGAAAAACGCTTATTTGAATTTGATGGAGCGGTATCAGTTTACACAAGCCCTTGAAAATCTATGGGAAATCATACGTTTTTCTAATAAATACATAGATTTAACAGAACCCTGGATCTTGGGGAATGATCCAAATGAGAAGGATAGGTTGTCCACCGTTTTATACAATCTGCTCGACGTTATTCGAATTATTTCTATTTTGATTTATCCAGTTATGCCTGATACTTCCGAAAAAATATTAAAAAAGATAGGTTATGGTTTGGAAGTTTTAAATCGAGAGAGCCTTGAAAAGGGCCTTTTACACAGTGGAGTTAAAGTTGTGAAAGGTGATCCCATATTTCAAAGAATCGACGTAAAAAGTTGGAAAAGAATAATTAAAACAGTAGATATCAGTAAGGAGGACGAAGTAATGTCAGAAAGTGAAAATGTTCAAAATATAGTAGAGATAGAAGATTTTAAAAAGATTGACTTAAGAGTTGCTAAAGTAGTAAAGGCAGAAAATATTGAAAAATCTAACAAACTACTGAGACTACATCTTGATTTAGGACAGATGGGTGAAAGACAAGTAATTGCAGGCATCAAAAACTTTTATTCACCTGAAGATTTAGTTGGTAAGAAGATAATAATCATCGCCAACCTAAAGCCCGCCAAATTGATGGGGGAATTATCCGAAGGTATGCTTTTAGCCGCTAAAGATGGAAACGGTAATCTGAGTATACTCACGGTAGATAAAGATGTTGAAGCTGGTTCAAAGATTTCTTAATGGAGGTAATACCAAGAGATGGACGATAAAATATTTATCAAAGATTTTACTGAAGAATTAAAAACTTCTTACTTACTTTATTCTTTAAGTGTTATTGTAAGCAGGGCTATACCCGATGTTAGAGATGGGTTGAAACCTGTTCAGAGAAGAATACTTTACTCTATGAGCGAATTAGGGTTGAAACATAACTCTTCATTCAAAAAAAATGCTCGTATCGTTGGTGAGGTAATGGGTAAGTATCACCCCCATGGAGATGCGGCTATTTATGATGCCTTAGTTAGAATGGGACAACCTTTTACTATGAGGTATCCGTTAGTTGAGGCACAAGGAAATTTTGGCTCGATAGACGGCGATCCTCCTGCGGCTATGAGGTATACAGAAGCACGTATGCCTGAACTGGGAGAGTATATGCTCAAGGATATCGAGAAAGAAACTGTAGATTTTAGAGAGAATTTCGATGGTTCTCTGAATGAGCCCGTTGTTTTACCAACAAGAGTTCCTAACCTTTTGATGAACGGAGCAAGTGGGATAGCTGTTGGAATGACCACCAACATTCCACCTCATAATTTAAACGAACTCGTAGGAGCATTAAAACTGTTAATAGAAAAACCCGACTCTGAAGTAGCGGATCTGTTGAAGTATATTAAAGGACCTGATTTTCCAACAGGTGGCCAAGTTGTTGATGGAGAAGGGTTGAAAGAACTTTATGAAACAGGTAGAGGAAAGATAACGATTCGAGGAAAGTACAGAATAGACGACGAAGGTAAAGGGACCTCTATCATTTTTGAGGAGATCCCTTACAACGTTTCTAAGACCGATATCATCGAGCAAATTGTAAAATACGTGGTTAAGGCAAAAGAGCAAAAGAAAGATGTTGGGATAAAAGACGTTAGAGATGAGAGCGATAAAGAAGGAATAAGACTGGTAATAGAGTTGAAAAGAAACGCTAACATAAAAAGATTGATCAACGAATTGTTCAAACACACAAATCTTCAATCCTATTTTTACGTTCAAATGAATGTAATCGATAACGAAAAGCCCTCTTTGATGAATTTAAAGGGACTTTTACAGAGCTTCTTAGACCACAGGGTTAACGTCATAACAAGAAGAACCCAATACGAGTTAGAGAAGGCAAGAAAGCGTGCACATATCGTCGAAGGTCTTATCAAAGCTGTTCAAGGTATCGATACAGTGGTAGAAATCATTAGAAACTCAGAAAATCCTCAGGAAGCTTTGAAGAACCTTCAAGAAACGATAGGCGTGAGTGAAGAACAGGCAAAAGCCATAGCAGATATGAGATTGATCAGCCTTTCAAAACTTGAAAGCACCAACTTAAATGAAGAGCTGAAAAACCTATACAAAGATATAGAAAACGCTGTGAATATTCTGCAAAACAAAGAAAAACTTATGGAAGTAATCAAAGAAGAGCTCGATGAAGTAGTGAATAAGTTTGGTGATAAAAGAAGAACGGAGATACTATACAACAAAGGAGATTTAGCCGAAGAGGTTGAAATGATTCAAGATGAAGATGTCGTAATAGTTTTAACCAAATGGGGTTACCTCAAAGCCATTCCTTCATCGGAATACAAGGTTCAAGGAAGAGGCGGAAAAGGGGTAAAAGGATTAAAAATTTCTGAAGAAGATGATGTAAAAGAGGTCATATATACGAACAAATTATCCAAATTAATGCTCTTTAGTTCTGCTGGTAAAGCATATCAAATAAATGCCTACGAAATCGAAACCAGTTCGAAAAGCACAAAAGGCAAACATATCGCTAACTTCATCAGTTTAGATGAAGGAGAAGAGATAAAAAGTATCGTTTCCATATCTTTAGACGGAGATTACGACAAAGACATTCTCATTTTTACAAAACAAGGTAAGGTGAAGAGAACATCTTTGAGAGAATTCAGCAGTGCACGAGCTTCTGGTATTAGAGCCATCAATCTGGTTGATAACGACTCAGTTGTCGATGTAATATTGCTTGATGGAACGGATAGAGATTTGTTGGTCGTGACAAAGCTAGGTATGTCCTTAATGTTCAACTCTTCCCAGGTAAGAACGATGGGAAGAACAGCAATGGGTGTTAACTCAATAAAATTGCGTGAAGGCGATGAAGTGATCAACGTGGTGAAGGTCGATGAAGGCAAAAAACTGTTGTTGATCACAGAAAGAGGTTATGGAAAGAGAGTTTCATTTCATTCTTATAAGCCACAAAATCGTGGAGGAATTGGGGTAAAAACGGTACGAGACATAACAAAAATAGGTCCGATAGTTTCAACTATGAGTGTGGAAGATGGGAGAGACATACTGATATTCACTAAAAAAGGTAAGGCTATAAGGGTAAATGTAAATAATATAAATGTTTTAGGAAGAATCACCCAAGGTGTTATAATTGTTAGACTGGATGAAGACGATTCAGTTGTAGGAGCGATTGAAGTTCAAGCTAATGATGAAAAGTAGTTTTATAATTATTAAGCATGGAAGGGGTAAATAAAATGGAGGAATTGACAAAAAGGCAGTCACAGGTTCTGGACTTCATAAAATCTTATATGGAAAAAAATGGATTTGCTCCAAGTATCAGAGATATTATGAAACATTTTAATTTTAAAAGTCCAAGAGCGGCACATAAGCATCTCATAATTTTGGAAAAAAAAGGTTATATCGAGCGTAAAAATGTATCACGTGGAATAAAGATGATGCCAAAATCGGGAGAAATTTTTGCCACAGAGACTTTGGCTCCTGTTTCAGGAAAGATAGCAGCGGGAGATGCCATAGAAGCTATACAAACAATTAGCGATTACATTCCCATACCCACTAATTTTTTCCCAAAAAATTACGAATATTTTTCACTCAGAGTTGAAGGAAACTCCATGATAGAAGCACAGATCAAGAGCGGAGATTTTGTTATAATACGTAAACAAGATTACGCCATGGATGGAGACATAGTGGTTGCATTGATAGATGGAAATGAAGCAACACTTAAAAGGTACAAAAGGCTGAATGAAGACGAAGTGCTGCTTGTACCAGAAAATAAAAGTATGAAAGAGATAAAGGTCAAAGCTGATCGTTTAAAGATACAAGGAAAGATGGTAGGCTTAATAAGAGTGCTATAAAAAGGAGCGAATTTCCGTGATGAAAATTGCAATTGCCTCCGATCATGCCGGATATGAAATGAAAGAACAAATTAAGAATTATCTTTTAGAGAAGAAATTCGATATAATAGATTTGGGGACTAATTCCAATGCTAGTGTTGATTATCCTGATTATGCCAAAAAACTTGGTGAAAAAGTAACCAAAGGAGAAGTTGATTTCGGCATAGGTATCTGTGGTACTGGAATAGGAATGTCAATCGCAGTGAACAAAGTGAAAGGCGTACGAGGTGCATTATGCTTGTATCCATCGATGGCAGAATATGCCAGAAAACATAACGACGCCAACGTTTTGGTTTTAGCAGGTAGACTTATGGGCATTGATTTAGCCATCTGGACGGTAGTAAAATTTTTATCGACAGATTTTGAAGCTGGAAGACATAAAAGGCGTGTTGATAAAATAGACGAAATTAGCTAAAAAGGACGAAAAAAATGAAAAGTATCAGTTTCTCAAAGGGTATTGAAAAAGACATTAATATTAATATAAGCCATGGATATTACAAAGAATTTTCTAAAAGATACGCATCTAAATACGGAACGTTGATGGTAATTGATTCCAATTTGAAAAATCATTTAAATACAGGATCCGGTAACAATATCTTTTACGTAAAAGGCGGCAATGAAACCAAGTATTTCGATAAATATTTAGAACTGTGTAAGGTCATGGTAGAAGGTAGTTACAGCAATTTAGTGGTGATAGGTGGAGGTTCCTTGATAGATATGGCTGGCTACGTTTTTCATACTTTGGATTTTCCAAAAGGGACCTTCACAGTTATGCCAACAACACTGTCTTCTATGATATATTTACCCGTTTCGGGAGAATTCTATTTAGATATGAATTACACTAAGAATTTTTTGAAGGTGAGTGGTTATCCCGATCTAGTTTATATAGATCCGTATTTTTGCAAATTTTTAGATAAAAAAGATATGAAAAACCAGTTTTTCTTGGGATATATTTTAGGACTTTTGTTTGACAATAACTTTGCCAGCTTATCTTTAAAGTATTCTAAAAATTTCATCCGTTTAGATTTAGAGGATTATCTTTATTCTGCAGTTAAATTTGTTTTGTCCCTTTACTCTAACGATTTACCTTTTCCTGGAACTAAATTGATGAAATACATAGCAGACACCTCGGTAAAGTCTGATTTCGTTCAAAACGAGAGTTTGTCTTTTGCGTTTCTTGTATATTTGAGTTTTAAATTTGGTTATATACATGAGAAAAGATTTCAAAATATTTTTCAAAACATAAGAAGTTTCGTAGATTTGAAATCATCAAAAATCCAAAATATTAAGGCTAAAGTGAACAACGTACCTCTAAAAGAAATATTACTCAAAGAGGACGGCTTTGTGGATTTGCTTTTGAATTTTGGAGAGCTAAAAGATCTCCTTTTAGAGTTTAAGTCTCTGTTGAGAGGTGTATGAATCATGAAAAAGAATAATCCGCGTTGGTTCAGAGTTATTTTAATTCTTGTTTTTATTTTACCTTTGATAACCTTCGCACTGACAACGTATACCATATATTTAAAAAGTCAGATGAACAATCTTAAGCTTAAAATTGAAGAGTTAGATACTAGTGAAACTCTTGCATCAAATGAAGTTGAATCAGCTTCCCAATCTGCTGTCTTAGAAGATTTAGTACTACCACAGATTGAGATTGGCAACATAATGGCCAAGGCAAATTACAATATCCAAGAACTCGATTACCAAGTGTTGTTGAACAACTCGGTGACCATGTTAAAACCATATAATAAAGGTGCCGTAAAAGTTTTTTACGATCAGCGTGAGGTTTTTGAAGAGGCGTTGTACGCTTTAAACAATGATATACCTTACTTCATTTTTCAAAACGAGGATAAGTATTACTTGTATCGCTCGGATTATTCTTTAGAAGGGGAAGACAAAGAGCAGTACCTATTTTCTATTCAAATCTATTTATATACTACTCCAGCACCAGCTATGTTCCCAACAATGGCGTTAAGACAAGGGGGTATCCCCGCTTTTGTTTTCAACGGTAAGTTTCAACAGAGTAACGAAGATTATTGGGCCATACTCGTGGGTCTGTTTGACGATTATAACGAGGCACAAACATACCTGAAAAATATGGATGAAGATCTTGTTTTTGAGTTAACTGGGCTCAGTATAGCTGACAGATTCACTAAAGGTATCTACTTTAGTGGAGTAGAAACCCAGTGAGAAAAAAGCTTCTTTTCCCGGTATTAAGTATAATTGTAATCATTTTGCTCGGGTTTTTAACGCTGGATCGACATCAAGTTGGAGAAGAGGTTACCTCTAACTCTTATCAGGAAAATAAAATAGACCTTTTAACGGTGTCAGTTGAAGAGTTGATCGGATTACCTGGAATCGGACCCGCCAAGGCACAAGCGATCATAAATTATAGGCAAGAGAAAGGTTTCAGAGAAATAGAAGACATTATGAACGTTTCTGGTATAGGGGAAAAAACATTTTCAAATATTAAAGACTATATTTATCTTTCAGAAGTTATTTACGAAATAGTAGATAATAAAATAAATATAAATGAAGCATCCAGTGAAGAATTGGAAAGTTTGCCTGGAATAGGAAAAGTTTCTGCACAGAAAATCATCGAATATAGGGCTATTAAACGTATAAACTCTTTAGATGATTTAAAGAAAATAGGTATTCCATATTCTACGATAGAAAAAATGGAAGGGAAGATAGTATTTTGAAGATTTTCTTACACGTTTGTTGTGCGCCTGATCTAACGGTTTCTTATAAGAAACTAGTAGAACAAGGATACGAACCTATTGTGTTTTTTTACAACCCTAATATTTATCCCCTTCAAGAATATTCCAAAAGATTGAATGAAGTTAAGAAATTAAGCAATATTTGGGGTTTCCAACTCTACGAAGGAGATTATGAACCTGATAAGTTTTTAGAAAGGATAAAAGGGGGAAAAAACAGCCTCACGGCAAATAAGGAAGAAAGTCCCGAAAGATGTTATGAATGTATGAAGTTGAGGCTTGAAAAGACGAAAACCGAAGCTAAAAGATTGAATTTTTCTATCTATTCAACAACTCTTCTTGCTTCTCCTAGAAAGTCTCACAGCGATATTTTAGAAATAACAGACAATTTAGATAAAGAAGAAAGCTCGACTTTTAAGTATATAAACTTCAGATCCAATAACGGTGTTCATATGGCTGCACAAATATGTAAAACTTACAATATTTATCGCCAGAACTACTGTGGTTGTTCTTTTTCTTTGGATGAATCAAAAAGATACGAAGAGCAGTCTAAACAGAAAAATTACAAAAGTTTAGTTGAGATACTTGGAGAAGAATTAACCCAAAAATACTTTAAATATTACAAAAAAGACTTGCTTAGAATCCCACAAGATATTCCAGCAAAACTTCTAGAAAAAGTCGGATTGAAAATTTTGAAATATTTGAAACCTCAGATCATCCTAATAAAAAAGGAAATAGCCCAAGATTTTAACATCCTTACAAGTTCCAGATACAAGATCGATAACTGGAAGGGAAAAGTGATATTATGGTGAAAGAGGGGTAGTCTAGATGGCTAAGTACGATCTGCGAATCTCTGAAGATGGAATGGTGGCATCTTTAAAATTAATAGATGATGGGCGACCACCTACTATTGGCGGAATAAAGGCTTTTCTAAAGGAAAAAGGTGTAGTAGTGGGGATAAAATCAGAAGTTATTGAAGAAATCGTCTCTGAACCCCAATTTGATAAGGAATACGTTATTGCATATGGAATACCTCCCAAGGTTGGAAAGGACGCACAGTTAATCTTTCAGAAGAATATTGAAGAAAAGCTTAACATCACTGAAAATAGCTACGTTGACTTAAAAGAAAGTAGCCAACTGATAATCGTAAAAAGAGGAGACATATTAGCAGAGATAATTCCTCCAACTAAAGGTGAACCTGGAAGAAGCGTACGTGGAGAAAAAATTGAAGGCATTCAGGGAAAAGAGTTAAAACTAAATTTAGGCAACAATATTGTAGTAAACAACAATAAAATAATTTCAAAGATAGATGGGAAGTTCATCAGTAAAGAAACGTCAAATAGTGAGATAAGTTTAGATGTTTCAGACGAGCACAAAATAGATGGGAATATAGACTACTCTACCGGTAATGTTCGCTTTCCAGGAAAGTTAATCATTAATGGGGATGTTAAATCAGGTTTTCATGTTGAGGCTACTTCTTATTTAGAGATCAAAGGTGTAGTTGAATCTGCTACGGTATTTTGTGAAGGGGAAGCCAAAATATTCGGAATAAAAGGTGCCGGAAAAAGTTCGATAAAGGTTAAAATCTTGAGGTGCAATTACATCGAAAACGCCAATATTGAAGCGGAAGAAGATGTAATAGTTAAAACAGCCATTGTCAATTCTAACATCAAAGCAGGAAAACATGTCATTGTTGAAGGTGGGACTGGAAAGATTTCAGGTGGGTATATCTTAGCCACCAATCTTATAGAAGCGGAAATATTGGGGAGTGAAATGGGTGTCAAAACCATCTGTGAAGTGGGAGTTTTACCTGACCTAAATGAAGAGTTAAATAAATTAGAACAAAAAATTACCCTCGATATGGAGAATCTTAGAAAACTTAATTCGATAATCAAAGGGATCCAACTCCTAAAAGATAAAGGTAAGATAAACGAAGAAAGGTTAGAATACTACAAGAAATGTTTTAATACTTATAAAATGCTCTTATCTGAGATAAAAGCTGATAAAGAAAAGCTGGAAACGATAAAATATAAAATTCAATCTTCTAAAGAATCTGCCTTTATTATCGCAAAAAAAATGGCATATCCAGGAACTGAAATAATAATTCATAAGAAAAAATTTATGCCCACAAAGCCAATCACTAAGGTAGTGTTTAAATTGGAAGATGATGAGATAGTTCCACACGGTTATCAAGCGGAAACAAATGTTTCTAGATAACAAACAAAACTACAGGGCGAAGCCCTTTTGCCGTTTTGTGCAAAAAGATTTATTAAGTTTGCCGCAGTGTGCAAACAATGTTTTTTTGCAGCTTTATGCAAAAAGCTTTTTCATAATGCTTTAGAAGTAACATCCTAATTCTCATTTGCGTAGCAAATGATGTTTTCCGCAGATCTATGCAAAAGACTTTGATTTTTACCTTGATTTGGGGTTTTTAAGGGGTTTACCCCTTAACGTATGGCGCTAAAAAATAATTAGGAGAATTGACACATGTATCGACTTCTTAAAAAAATATCATTTCTAATTCTTTCCATTTCTTTTATAACTTTGAATATCTATGCCGGTAATTTAGATAGCTACGTTTATACTTTTGATACTGATCAATTATTAGTTTCCTCCCAGAAGAATTTAAACGTTTTAGGTTTGTATTTAAAATATTATGAAACAGGTAATGAAGAATACAAAACGGCTGCTAATCAAACCAGGCCTTATATACTTTCTTCTTTAAAACCTGATGATTCAGCTGCTCTGAATGTTCTTTCCGAATACTATCCTGGCAATGAAGAGCAAAGTATCAATAGGATTGAGATATTAACCAATAATTATCCCGACTCAGTGATTGTTAATGCCCTCAATGTTTTATTTAATTTTGAAGTGTGGCAAAAAACCAAAAATATGGAAACATTTAATGAAATTTTAAGTTCCATTGATATAATAGAGAAGGCAATCGGAGAGAATCCTTTTTCAGTTTATTACAAATCGCTTCTAACGTGGGAAGCGGCAAGCCTTCAAGAAAAAGAAAATATATTCAAAAATCTAGAAAAAGTTTATTTTTCTTATCCTTCAAACAGAAAAATTCAAGAATTGTTGATAGTTCAAGCTTTTGAATTAGGTAAGTTTGAAGACGTTAAACAACTATCAACAAACTATGTAAATCTCTCACAAAAAGACGAAAGGATCATGTTTTTAATAGCCCTTTCATATTACAACTTAAATGAAAAATTAGAATCAAGAAAAATCCTCGATTGGATTCTCCAAAATTCTAATAAAAAAACTGTACTCTCGAAAAGTTATGAGCTTTTGGGTGATATTTCTGAAACGAACTCTCAGAAGATAAATTATTATAAAACCGCTATTGATCTTGATCCTAAGAATGCAGAAGTTTTAGCTAAACTTGGAACAACTTTGTACGAGAGTGATAAAACCAACACGGATAATTTGACAATTTCAAGAATTTATTTAATCAAAGCACTCATGTACGATCCAGATAATTCTGAAATAAAACAAACTTTGAACACTATAGACAGAAAACTCACTACAAGAAATTTTTTGACCACGTTGTTACCGCTATTTATAGTAATTTCAGCGATATTCTATATAGTATTCAGATTTGGGAGTGAAGAAGACAGCCTCACGGCAAGTAAGGAGGAAAAAATTGACAATGACCAATCAAGAAGACAGCCTCACGACAAATAAGGAATCTATCAAAGTACTAGATAAAGGCTTTGTTACCCTTGTTGATATAATGGGAGATGACAGATCTGCAGTTAGAGCCGCGAGAGTCTCGCATGGGAAAGATATATCTACCGATGAAAAAGACAGAAAACTCATAAACTACTTGATGGAACATGGCCATCTATCTCCATTTGAACATATCACTTTTACATTTCATGTAAAAGCCCCCATCTTTGTTGTTAGACAATGGTTTCGTCATAGGATAGGAATGTCTCCCAATGAAATCAGTAGAAGATACACATCGAAAAACGTCAACGAGTTTTATATCCCGGATCATATCAGGATACAAGATACAAAAGACAAACAGAGTAGTAATGTATACTCCGATGAACAATTAAGAGAAGAGACTCTTGAAATTATAGAAGAAGTTTACAAGAAAAGTTACGAGGCTTACGAAAAACTTATAAATATGGGTGTAGCTAGAGAAATGGCACGTATTATACTACCCGTAGGGGAATACACTGAGTTTTATTTAACTACGAATGTTCGGGCCCTGATGCATTTCTTGGATTTAAGGGCATCTTCACATGCACAATGGGAAATTCAACAGTACGCTAAGGCTTTGGCACAATTTTTCCAAAAAACTTGTCCGTGGAGTTATGAAGCATATTTGAAGCATCAGTACAAAGGAGACATTTTAAAGTAGCTTCAATAGTGGGCTAGGGGACCACAGGTCCCTTTCTAAAAAAGGCGGGGAGCGTTTTGCAGCTTTGTGCAAAATGGTTTGTTTTGCAATGCTTTTAAATGAATTTGCCCTTGATTTGGGGTTATTAAGGGGAACCCCCTTAACGTTCAATGGCGCTATCAAACTACAAAAAATTAGGAGGTTTTAATATGAAAAAACATTTTCTACTATTTGCTATCTTTTTCATCGCAGGATTCGCATTTTCGATAACCCTTTTAAACGACATTTCTTACAACGTTGACATATCTTATGCAGCAACGGATGTTGAAAGGGTACTAACAAATTATGGTATACAAGAAGGCACCTATGTGGGGGATATAGACATTAGATTGGCTATACAAGAAATACTAAAGTCAGGTTATTTTACCTCTGTTTCTTACAATTTGGACGAAAATGGGAATCTAGAACTCATATTTAAGCCCAATCCCATCGTAACAAATTATGAAGTTGAGATCTTAGGTGATGAATTGATAAACAAAGAAAATATTCGTTCTTCGATCAGTATAAACACCAATATCCCATTGAATCTAAATGATTTTCAAACCTCCATGAAAAACATTCAAGATTTGTACATAAAAAACGGTTACCAATTCGTTGATATATACTCCAATCTAAAAATGACAGGAGATGAAATCACCTTAGAAGCAACGGAGATAAACAATAAAGAATATTCATCAGACACATTGGTTTTCATAGTTAAAGAGTATTCTCTTTGGGATTTAGAATTAAGGGGAGAATTATCTCAACTGGATAAAGAAGACATAAAGGAAAGAATCGGTTTTGATTTTAGAAAAGATTGGAATAGCAAATTCTTCTTATTTAGGCCCAACGCCAAAGAAACCTATCCAAGTTTTCAAAAGGTTCAAAATATATTGAACTCGTTAAATCAAATACCGTTTTTTTCTGCTGACACGAATTTACGTTTTGAAGTAACCGAAATAGAAGAAAACGAAGGTGGAGAATTATTACTTGTTTTAGAAGGCAATTTAAGAAAAATTGTCCCTGAAGATCCAGTAATAATAAACAAAATATCTTTTATTGGAAACGAAAGTTTAGAAGAATTTAGATTGAATGAGGTTGTGAATGAGTTCGTTCCGTTAGGAAACCCTGTGAGTAATTTAGACCTTCTATACGCTTACGACAATCTTCAAAAGGTTTATTACGACAACGGATACATTTACACATTAATTACCCCTAAATACCAAGATAATGAATTAATATTCGAAATAACGGAACCAAAGGTTGGAGACGTTGAAATAACTCAGGAAGCGACCGCTAAAACTAAACCATACATAGTTGAATCTCTAGTGAAGATAAAACCAGGCGAAGTTTTTAACCAGCAAAAATTACAAGACACGTACACATCCTTCATGGGAACAGGATTTTTTAAAGACATTAAAATACAGCCCATACAGCAAGCGGAAGATGTAATAGGTTTTAAGATAACCCCTATAGAAAGTGGAAAACTTGGAAAATTAATGGGAGGTGTCACCTGGACCTTACCAGAAGACCAAGAATGGTATCAAGGTTTTACAGGGGAGCTTGAGGTTCAATTTTTAAATCCTTTTGGATACGGACAAACATTCTCTCTTAACTCAGCTTTAAATCCTATGAGAAATTACTATTCTGTCGGATTCGATTACGATGTTATTAAGTTGGCTGGTAGTAACCTTAATTTAGGTGCTGGCATACATTATACGGTAAGTGAAGATGGAGAGTATTATTCAAACATCGGTGGATATGCAACTAACTATCTGTCGTTATCTGTTGCTCCAAGATACAGTATACAAGACTTTTCTTATATAACAAGTTCTTTTACCTACAATAACTACAAATTAGTGGATGAAAGTAATCTTAATGTACTTTCTGGATCAGCCGGATATTTATACAACAGCTTAGACAGCCCTTATAGGCCACATAATGGTCAATATTTCCAAATCAATGGTATAGGAGGGGTTGAAACAAGTAATACCGATAATTACTATATCGGTGCCACCACTGAAGGTAAACTATTTTACAGTTTTTATAAATTCACACTGGGAAGTAGGCTAAAATTAGGTACCGTATATAATTCCAACAGCGATTCTAACCTTAATTATCAATTCAATGTTGGAGGAATGTATTCTGTAAGGACTTCTGATTTTTACGCACAGGAAGGAGAAAATTTACTTTTATTCAACACCGAGTTGGCTTACGAGCTTGCCACAAGTCAAGTTCCATTGGATCTCATTGCCTATTTTGATTACGGTAGCGCTCAAGATGATGTTAGTAAGCTTTTTGATGATAGCATCCTGTCCTTTGGTGGTGGATTAAGGTTCACAGTTCCTTTATTGGGACAAATAGGCTTTGGATATGGATGGGATGAGGCTTTAAACGGAAAGGTTTGGTTTGGTTTCGGTCAAACATTTTAAACTAACGTTCTTTTAAGGAGAATCTCTAGTTGGACGAAATTTCTAATATTTTAGTAAAGTTCAAAAAAAACTGGAAGAAGTATGTTTTTCAAAGTTTATTGGCTACCATCACGATCTTTTTCATACTTTTGATTTTGAATGTTCAAGACAGGCCAATAATAGTCAGTTCTTTAGGGGCATCGACTTTTATAGTTTTTGCGATGCCAAAAAGTATGGTTGCTAAGGCTAGAAACTTGGTGGGTGGGCATGCGGTAGGATTTATATGCGGAAGTATTTTTTCTTTTTTGCTTAACGGTAATTTTGTATTCTCTAATTTATCGTACGCCCTTGCCGTAGGCCTCTCAATATTTCTTATGGTTGTCATAGATACAGAACATCCACCAGCAGCCGGAACAGCACTGAGCTTGAGTATAACAGGGTTTAGCTTAAATGCCTTTCTGTCAGTTTTTATCAGTGTGGCGATCTTGGCGGTTGTCCATCACTTTCTAAAACCTTATATGATAGACTTAATTTAACAAAAAACATAGGGTCTTTAAAAGCAGACCCTATGTTTTTTTCCTTGATTAATTTTTATCGAAAGCATCCCTTTTGTATCTAGCAATTATTCATTGAATTCTATGAGACCTAAATCTCCATCTTTTCTTTCGTAAAGCACGCTGATAGCATCATTTTCTGGATTTCTGAAAACGAAAAATGAATGACCCAAAAGTTGCATTTGTAACATTGCCTCCTCAACGTTCATAAGAGTTAGATCAAAATTTTTTGTTCTCACGATTTTGGGAGCATCGGGTTTTTCTTCACTCTCTGCTTCACTTTCTTCAGCTAAATCAAGATTTTTAATGTCAGGATTTTGAAGATTTTGTTCTATTTCCATTCGCACCTTTTTTTCCGCTCTGCTTCGTTCTTGTAAACGATTTTTTAGCTTTCTTATTTTTCTTTCCAAAGAATCTGTTACCTTATCAATAGCTTCATAAAGATCATTGTTTCTTTCTTCTACTTTTATGATCTTGCTTAAAGGTTTAATGTGGGTAGTTATTTCTACTTTGTATATACCCCTCTCTTTTGTGATTCTGACATCAGAGGGAGAGACGATATCGGAATGTTTTTTGAGCAGATGGTCTGGTTTACTCATCCTTTTTTCGATATAATTCTCTAAAGCTTCGGTAAGTTCTACTTCCTTTGTATAAACTTTATACTCCATCTAAATCACCTCCAGATTTGAATAGTTGCTATACTTATATTTCTATATTTTGGGGATAAACGTGAAATAATTGTTTTTATAAGAAAACTTATACTAATGTGGTGGGAGGGTTAACATAAATTTTGATGTCTCTAAAATATGTTTTAATCGCTGAGAATAAAAAGTCATGATTTTTCTTTTTACTTTTTATAATGATTTGATACCTATAATTTCCTCTTAATTTGGAAATGATTGGTACAACTGGTCCTAATATTTCAAAATCATCCTGATTTTCAATTTTACCCAACTCTTCGACGATTTCATTTGCTTTTGCTTTTGCTTTATCAGCAGAAGGGTTGTTCACTAAAATCAAAAACAAGGTTACAAATGGAGGATAACCGTATATTTTTCTTTGTTCGAGATCATTCTCGGCAATCAGGTCAAAATTATGATCAATTAAAGATTTATAAATATTATTTTCTGGTTCAAAACTTTGAATGATGACTTTGCCTTTTTCTTTCCTGCCAGATCTCCCGGCAACCTGCATGAGCAAAGAGGCTGTACTTTCTTGGGCATTGTAGTCGGGGAAGTTGATATATCTATCAGCGTCAAGAATGACTACTAAATCTAGATCTTGAATATCCAAACCTTTAGTGATCATCTTAGTCCCGACAACAATCTTTTTCCCAGGTTCTTTCATGAAATTGAAAGTGTTTCTTAAATCTTTGAATGTTTTTATAACCGTTCTATCAACCCTTACCAGAGGTTGTGAAGGGAACAACTTAGCCAATTCAGTCATAACCCGTTCCGTACCGAAACCTCTGGTTTGCAGCTTAAAGCCTCCACATTTTGGGCAAAAATTTGGTAATTCACTTTCCTTTCCACAGTAATGGCATCTTAATTTTCTTTCTTTTTTATGAAAGGTTAATGAAACATCACACTCATCACATTTAAATATATATCCACAATCACTGCAAATTACATAATTGGCATATCCTCTTGTTGGCGTAAAAACAATTACTTTTTTGTTTTTTTTCAAAGAAACTTCTATATTTTCTACTACCTTTTTGCTGAATATCCAGTTGTATTTTTCATCTTTTTTCATATCAACTATTTGGACTTCAGGCATTTCGGTAAAATATCTTGTTTTTATTTTTTCAAGATAAAAAGAATTTGTTTTTGCCTTGTGCAGATCAACAACCCGTGGGGTAGCTGATGAAAGTATCAGTTGAATATCTTCTAAATCTTTTCTAAAACAAGCTGTATCTATTGCATCGTAACTAACATTTTCTATCTGATAGTAAGATTGATCATGTTCTTCGTCGATTATAATCATTTTTAAATCTTTCATGGGTATGAAAATGGCGCTTCTTGTTCCTATGACTAAATCTAATTCACCATTCACGGCTTTATACCAAGTTTGCACTCTTTCACTACTTGTAAGTCCAGAATGGTAAAAAGCTGCATTGTAATTAGCGAATCGTTTTTTTAACCTGTTCATTAGTTCGGAGGTTAAAGAAATTTCTGGAACCAAAAGAAGTACTTTCCCACCACTTTCCAAAATAGGTCTTGCCACCTCGAAAAATACTTCGGTTTTACCGCTCCCCGTAACCCCGTACAATAAATGTGGTTTATCAGGATTTGCTTTTATTGTTTCAACTGCTTGCCTCTGTTCATCATTTAAAGAAACTTCTGTATTTTTTTGGTAAGCCGTTATACTTTCTGATAATTCTATTATACCTTTTTTCCTTAAGGTGTTCAAAACGGTGGAACCTTTTTTCACAATACCTTGTGAGTACAGATCGCTTTCTAAGGTTTCACCGTTTATGGAGAGATAATTTATTACCTCTCTGGCAGATTTTGATACATTGAACTTCCACGTCTCTTTTAAGTCCATTTTTAGACTAACAAACTTATCTATTTTCTTTGTAAATTCTTTTCTATATAGTTCTATCTCAATTAAATTTGAATCCAAATACTCTCTTAACTGCTTGTTGGCTTTTGAAGCATTATCAAAAGATTTTAAAAATTGTTTGTAAAAAATAGGCTTTTGAATAGGACCCAAAGAACTTTTTGGTATAATTCTCAGTTTATAAATATCCGAAGAAAGAGGAGGAAAAAGCAATCTTGCAACCTCTCCAATAGGAGCCATAAATTTTGAGCTTACTTTTTCCATAAGTTTGATGTGATTCTCATTTAATAAACTTTTATTATCCAATGGAAATGCGATCTCTTTTATTTTGCTAAATTCGGTGCTTTCAGCTTCTTTGTAAATTAAGCCAGAAAGGAACTTACCTCTTAAATCAATAATAACCCTTTGACCTATCTCTAATTTTTTATCGCTTTTGTAGGTAAACCCATTAAAAACCATTTGACCTATGGGGATTACTTCATAATAATACATCTAAATCCTCCAATTTCACTCGCTAACAAGTACAAGAAAACTTTTACTTGGCATTTTTTCTATGGTATTAAAGCTTTCTCCAGTTAAGATATCTCTGTAATTTCCGTTCAAATCATACTCAATTTCAATTTGTGAATCTTTAGAATTTAGTGCAATTATGACATTCTCTGATTGATAGCGTCTTTCATAAATTAGAACACTTTCATCGGCATACAATACCGTATAATCACCTTTTCTTAAGGCATTACTTTCTTTTCTTAATTCTGCCAATTGGGAGTACAAATCTAAAATTTCCATATTCCACTTACTATCATCCCAATAAAATGGAACCCTGCAAAATGGATCTGTGGTCCCCGTCATACCTATTTCATCACCGTAATATATTAGAGGAGATCCTATAAACGTCATTTGAAGAACAACAGCTAATTTCATTCGTTGTGTATCTTCACCGAGGGCCGTTAGTATTCTTTCAGTATCATGTGAACCTAAAAGGTTCCATAACCCATGCAACACTTGTGGTGGATATTTGTCTATGTATGCGTTAGTGGTATTAATAAAGTTAATAGCCCTTCCACCTTTGGCATATGCAATAGCCGCATCTCTGAAAATGTAATTCATAACCGAGTCGAAACTTGGATCTTCAAAATAAGAAGTGGCATCTCTCCAAAATTCTCCCACAACTAGGGCTTCTTGGTCTATGTTTTTAATATTCTCGTAAAGAGCTGACCAATAAGTTTCAGGGAGTTGATCGACCGCATCCATTCTCCATCCATCTATCCCAAAACTCATCCATTTACCAATTACCTGATTTATGTATGCCCTTACTTCGGGATTTTCATTGTTTAATTGAGGGAGATCAGCGTATCCATGCCAACCTTCGTAACTTTCTGTGGATTTTTTGATAGGAAACGATTTGATATAATACCAATCCAAATAATTGGATTTTTCTTGTTTGAGAAAGTTTTCTTTCATGGCGAAGAATTCAGTTCCAGTATGATTGAATACACCATCTAAGATTACTTTGATATCTGATTCATGTAATGCCTCTATCATATTAGAAAAGACCTCTTCGTTACCGAAAGAATCATCAATTTTTAAATAATCAGTTGTATCGTATTTATGGGGAGTTTGAGCTTCAAAAATGGGGTTGAAGTAGATCGCTTCCACCCCGATGTATTCTAAGTGGTCAATTGAATCAATGACCCCTTGAAGATCTCCACCATAAAAACCAAAAGAAAGAGAATTTCTGTTGTGAGGGCCGTTCCAACTATAGGTCCCTTGCGGATCGTTGGAAGTATCACCATTTCTGAACCTATCAGGAAATATTTGATAATAGATCCTTCCTTTTGACCATTCTGGTATATCAAAATAAGAAATTATAGGATGATTAAAGTCGAACTCAAAAAACTCTTCTGTTCCGTTGAAACCATATATTATTTCTTCGCTATCGCGGATCAAAAATCTATACTTTAAAACTTCAGCTTCGGTAAATACGTGAAACCTATAAAGGATGGTATTATTGAACTCTATTACAGATTTTTGTATAGAGGATGCGTTAGCTTGTAGTTCAACGTCTTCAATATCATTTTTTTCGAATTCTATTGAAAGATATATTTCACCCTTTTGGACCGGATTTATATATCTTCTTTCGTTATCGAAATAAACCTTTTTAATTGAGCCGTCTCCAACTTTTGGAAAAACAAATGATTCTTGAACGGTGCGTACATTGAAGATTTCACCGTTATAGGCTTGTACATCCTCGTTTGAAAAATCTATCGTTCTTTTCCCATCTACGATGAATTTATACAGGTATTCGCCAGGTTCTAAATCAACATTGTAACGCCATAGTCCCGTGAAGCTTTTTTCCATGGCGATAGGTTCAAAGTTATTAAAACTGGCAATTAAATAAACAGAAGTCGCTTCTTTCGAGTATAAAAACGTAGTGCTAACAGAAAAAGAAACTACAGCAAAAATAAGTATCATTACAACGAATAATACTTTCTTCATGAAAGTAACCCCCCTATCAATGAAAAAAGTTTACTGATTCGAGACAGTGATCTAATACCTTATTAACTAACGGCTTCTACTTTTTCTATTACCGTCTTTGCCAAGTTAACGTAGACATTAGTTACTTCTGGAGTTCCGAAATAAGCAACAGGTTTACCTGCATCCATGTTTTCTCTGACAGTTGAATCCAAAGGAATTTGTGCAAGTAATTCTAAGTTGTATCTTTCTGCTAAAGATTTTCCACCATTTTCGCCAAAAATGTAGTGTTTAGTTTTACAATTTGGACAGATAAAATAAGACATATTTTCAACTATCCCGATAACTTGCTTATCCATTTTTTTTACAAAATTAATAGCCCTTTCCACGTCGTCTTGTGAAACGGTAGAAGGTGAAGTTACGATCAAAGCACCCTTAATCTTGTCCACGTTTTGGAAAACCGTCAGAGGTTCGTCTCCTGTACCTGGAGGTGCATCGATAATTAGATAATCCAATTTACCCCAAGCAACATCTCCAATGAACTGCATTATAGCACCTGTTTTTAAAGGACCTCTCCAGATAACAGCATCATTATCGTTATCTAAGAATTGGGAAATAGAAATAACTTTTATTCCGTGTACTTCAGGGGGTAGTATTTCTCCTCCCAAAGCAGATACTTTAGCTTCCTTACCTCCCAACATTCTTACTACATCGGGACCATGTAAATCAACATCCAAAAGGCCTACTTTCCTACCTTCTAGAGCCAAAGCTACCGCTAAATTCACCGCAACGGTAGTTTTTCCAACTCCTCCTTTACCGCTCATAACCATAATAACGTTGTCTATATTTTCAAGTTTTTGAGAGATTTTCTCTTTTCGTTCCTTTAAGTTAGCCATTTTATTCCTCCTAAAAATTATTGTATTTAAATTCACTCAACAATCTTTACTTCGTAGGTCATTTCTGTGGAACCTCTAAATGTAGCGGTTGCTCCACAATATTTTTCTTGTGAAAGTTGAGCAGCTCTTTGTAATCTATCCATAGGTAGATCTTTCCCCTTAAATTCGAAAATTATATGAATCTTCGTGTATTTTTTGGGATGCTCCTCACTTCTTTCTGTTAATATTCTCAAATTCAATGCATCGTACTTTACTTTCATTTTGTCCAAAATCGTTACCACATCTATCCCTGTACACCCACCTAAACCAGCGATTAAATACTCCATGGGTTTTGCACCTGAGTCATAGCCAAGGAACTCTGGATCTGTGTCCACATGAATATCATGACCAGAAGGTGTTTTCATGTAAAAATGACTACCGTGTGTGTTTTGCAATAGAAATTCTGTCAATGTTAAAACCTCCATTTTAGTTTTATAGCGCCCCTTCGCCCCGCTGCCCACCCATCATAAGGAAAGGGGAATCAGTGTTTCACCCTGCTCCTCACCTATATACTGAATTTAATTCTTCTTAGTATTAAATTATATCATGAAAAAGTAAGTTATAAGTTGAAATTAAGTTTCTATAGGTTATAATTTTGCCATGAAATGTCGTGGAATTTTGATTTTTTTTTGCTATCCATTTATTTTTAACATATTTAACCCTTAACATACCTTGACGAAAGAGTCTAAATATAGTATAATTTATTTGATCGATGCAGGTGTAGCTTCAGTCGGTAGAGCGCCGCCTTGGTAAGGCGGAGGTCATGGGTTCGAGCCCCATCACCTGCTCCAGAAAATCAATGCGGATATAGCTCAGCGGTAGAGCACTTGCTTGCCAAGCAAGGGGTCGTGGGTTCGAATCCCATTATCCGCTCCAAAACCCGGGTTAAGCCCGGGTTTCATTTTCTGAAAGGAGAAAATCAATATGAATTTTCAACTGACAGATGTTGAATCCGGACACGTATACTATGCAGATAAAGACACCAAATTCATTGACATAGCAAAAGAATTCGAGAAATCTACCGGGAAAAAGGTTTTATACGTAAAATTCAACAATGACATTAAGGAATTGTTCAGCAGAGTGCCTAAAAGTGGAAGTATACAATTTTGCGATATTACAACGCCAGATGGTGTGCGTATTTATAGGCGAGGGCTTTTCTTTGTTTTGTACATTGCACTGAAAGAAATCAATCCAGAAGATAAGTTCTATGTAAATAACACTCTCAACGATGCCATGTATTGCGAATTTAAATCTGGTGAACCATCGGAAGACTATTTAATGTTACTCGAAAATAAGATGAGAGAGATCGTTGAAAAAAACATAGTATTTGAAAAGAAAACCATCGATAAATTCGATGCTATAAAAATGTTTAAGGAGATAGGAGAAGAAGATAAAGCCTTACTTTTCAAATACCGAAAGAAAAGTACCGTTAATATATATTATGCTGGTAAATATTTTAACTATTTTTATGGATATCTTCCTTATTCAACAGGGTACGTCAATAAATTCAAATTAAAAAAGGTAGAAAAGGGGTTCGTCATAATTCATCCAACAAATCGTTTCCCCAACGATGTTCCAGATTATAGTTATTCACCAAAGTTATTTGCAACTTTCGAAGAATACAAAAATTGGTTAGATATTATGGAAATAAAAACTGTTGGAGAATTAAACTCCATAATCTCTCAAGGTGCCGAAAGAGTAAGAGATATCATTAGGGTAGCAGAAGTTTTACACGAAAAAAAATATACACAGATAGCTGATGAAATAGTAAATAGAAAAAATATAAGATTGATAACGATAGCTGGACCTTCTTCTTCTGGGAAAACCACAAGTGCCAAAAGAATCGCATTACATCTTAAAGTGCATGGGTTAAGACCTGTTCCAATATCTTTGGATGACTTTTTCTTAGAAAGAGAGAAGACACCGCGGGATGAAAACGGTAATTACGACTTTGAAAGCATAAATGCGTTAGACTTAGAATTGTTTAATAACACAATGGTTGATCTGATAAAGGGAAAAGAAGTCACTCTCCCAAAATTTGACTTCAAAACTGGTAAAAGATTTTGGCGAGATGAAACTTTGAAAATAAAAGAAAATCAACCTATTATTATAGAAGGGATCCATGGTTTAAACGAACTGTTAACCGCTTCTATTTCAAAAGAACAAAAGTTCAAAATCTATGTTAGTTCTTTAACTCAAATGAATTTAGACAGTATGGATAGAATTCCTACAACGGATACTAGACTTATAAGAAGGTTAGTGAGGGATTATTACTTTAGAGGTTATTCCGCCGAAGATACGTTAAAAATTTGGCCTTCGGTTGTAAAAGGTGAACATAAGAACATATTTCCTTTCCAAGATGAAGCAGACATTATGTTCAATTCACACCTAGTTTATGAGCTGTCGGTTTTGAAGTTATTTGCCGAGCCTTTATTACTCCCTATTGATAACTCTCATCCTGAATATACAGAAGCTAAAAGGTTACTGAGATTTTTGGATTACTTTCTTCCCATCACAGAACTCGATGAAATACCCAAAACTTCAATAATAAGAGAATTTATTGGCAAAAGTGCTTTTAGATATTGATTTAGATATATACGTTATACCGACTTTATTAAGTTGACTTTATTTTTATAAAATATTTTCTTTCTTTGACTTTGGAAAGTAAAATTCTCCTTATGAACGCCGGACTTCAAAAACCTTCCACAGCAAATTCTGGTTTATATTATACTTTTTGGCTATCTCAAAAATCGTGTCCTCTGATTGTACAAATCAGAGGACTTTTTTGTTTTATAATTAGTCTGAAATGGTTGCAGTATAACTTTATTTGTTGTATAATTTAAAAGATTACTAAATGATTTCTTTTTTATGATATAAAAGATATATTTTTATGAAATTTAATTCACAAAAATAAAAACCATGAAAATTTTTTCTTTATTTTGTTTAGAAAAAAAGTATCCACATACATTATACTAGGAGGGAGAAGTATGAAAAAAGTTTTTATTGTTCTTATGGTTACTTTGATGGGGATTTTTGCGTTTACTCAAGTTAAGAATCCTGATTTGATCTTCGATGCTACTATTGGCGAGCCAGATACTTTGGACCCCCACCATCTTCAAGACAGTGCAAGTAGTGAAGTTATTATTAATGTTTATGACTTCTTAATAGCATACGATGGTGAGAGTTTATCTAAGTTTGTTCCTATGCTTTCAACAGTTGTTCCTTCTGTTGAAAATGGTTATTTGAGAGATGGTGGAACAACATATGTCTTTCCAATAAGAGAAGGAGTTAAGTTCCACAACGGTAACGATTTAACACCTGAAGATGTCGAATATAGTTTTGAAAGGGGACTGTTATACGATCCTCCTGGAGGGCCAATGTGGAGGTTGTTTGAGGCTATGTTTGGTGTTACCAGTATAAGAACATTGGTGGAAGAATACGTAGGTGCTTCATGGGATACTATATTTGATGATGATATGAATCCAACAACTCCTGAATATGAAGAAGCTTTGGCTAATTTTTACTACGATGTGATAGATCCTGCAGTAGAAGTTCACGGTAACGAAGTTCACTTCCATTTAGTAAGACCATGGGCTCCATTCTTAAACCTGATAGCAAGTAGCTGGGGTTATAATGGCGCAATATTAGACAAAGAATATTCCATAGAATTAGGCATATGGGATGGAAATGCAGAAGGCTGGTGGAAATACCATGGCTGGAGAAAAGAACAATCTCCCTACGCAGACCATACGATGGGAACGGGTCCGTATAAATTGGTAGAATGGGACCACGCTCAACAAAGGGTAACACTCGAAAGGAACGATGATTACTGGAGAGGTCCAGCCCCAATAAGAAGAGTAGTTATTCAAGGTATAGACGAATGGTCAACAAGAAGAGCTATGCTTGAAGCGGGAGATGCTGATATAGTTGATGTTCCTGCTCAATATTTAGATGTTGTAAAACAAATGGAAGGGATAACAGTTTTGGAGGGATTACCTATAAATCAAATTGACTATTTAGACTTCACCTGGCAAGTTAACCCTGAGTCACCATACATTGGTTCAGGTCAATTGGATGGGAACGGAATTCCACCAGACTTTTTTGCAGATCGGGATGTAAGATTAGGTTTTGCGCATGCCTTTGATTATGAAGGGATGATAAATGAAGTTTTGAACGGTTTGGGTCAAAGAGTTCCTACCGCTTTACCTCGCGGATTTTTAGGTTTTGATGAAACTCTTCCGTTATATGAATTTGACCTTCAAAAGGCTGAAGACTATTTCAAGCGTGCTTATAATGGTAGATTATGGCAAACTGGTTTCAAAATGTCTATTCTTTACAATATAGGAAACGATGTAAGGAGAGTAGCTGGAGAAATATTAAGGGATAATCTAGCAAAGATGAATCCTAGATTCCAAGTTGAAGTTAGAGGAGTTCAATGGCCAACTTACTTAGATGAAAGAGAGAATAGGATGCTTCCAGCTTATTCCTTAGGTTGGCTGGGAGGCGGTGTTCCAGATCCACATTACTTTATTTCCCCATTTTACCACAGTGAAGGTAATCTCGGAGGAATGAGGGGCGATAATTATGCGGAATTTGCAAGTTTACCAAGGCCAGAGTTTGGTGGGAGATCATTGAATAAAATGATAGAGGATGCCTCTCTTGAATCTGATCCTGTGAAAAGGGAGCAAATGTACATAGACATTCAAGAGTTTGTCTATGAGTACGCAATTATTTTACCCTTTCATCAACCTCAGGAGTTGAAAGTCTATCGGTCTTGGTTAAAAGGTTATATACACAATCCAAGTATGTCCGGTGATTATTATTATAACTACACTAAGGCGGAATAACAATCCTGCTAAAATACGGTTCAACATAATTTATAGGACTTACACCACTTAGCTGCTGCTAATGAATGGCAAACAAAAAAAGGAGACATGTAAACCACATGTCTCCTTTTCTTTAATGATTAACCCTTCACAGAACCTTGTGTTAATCCTCCTATTATCCATTTTTGGAGAGACAAAAATAGAATGATCATTGGGACTGCACCCAATAGCGAGGCTGCGGTGAACAATCCCCACTCTGTTTCGTAAGGTCCTGTCGAGAATGTTTGTAATCCAACGGCATAGGTATAATTCGCTTCGCTTTGTAATACTATCCTTGCCATGACAAACTCGTTGAATATGTTCATGAAGGTAAGTATCATAACAACTGCTATTATTGGTAAAGATAGAGGCAAAACGATCCTCCAAAAGGTTTGGAACCTTGTAGCGCCATCTATCATTGCAGATTCTTCCAAAGAGTCTGGAATGGTGTCGTAGTAACCTTTGAACAACCACATGTTGTATGCGATTCCTCCCATGTATGCAAAGATCAATCCATCCAAGGAATCCAAACCAAATACTCCAAAGTAATCTCCCATAAATTTCAATATGCCGTAAATTGCAATCATAAACATTACTCCTGGGAACATCTGAATTATCATCAAGAAGAATAATCCTTGCTTTCTTCCTACAAATCTCATCCTTGAGAACGGATAGGCCGCAACCGACGTTATTAGAACCGTCAATACTGAGGTTATACCAGCTACGATTATGGAATTTAGAAGCCAACGCATGAAAGGTTTTCTTACTTTTGCCGACCAGTCTTCTTGCAACAAGTAAAGATCTTTATCAATACTCCTAAGTTTTGACTTTAACTCTGAGTAATCTGTGTAATTTGATAGATCGCTAACTATCCTTGAGGCGCGGGCTATATCGGCTGAAGCTTTCCCGTATTGTGTATTATATAGTGTTTCAATCTCAGAAAGTGGTTCAATAGTAGTCACGTTACCGCCTTGATTCAAAGTGAGATATTCACTGAGATTGGTATTGAATATATTAAGGTTTTCTTCCATTTGATTTTGGATAACCGTTAACTTTTCTCTTCCCTGATCGAATCTTTGTTTTGATTCCAACAGATTGTTATACCAATTCATTAATACGTATCTGTCACGATCGGGCGTAAAATACGGATAATAATTAGAACTCATAAAAGATGCATAGTTCACTGATTCAAAGTTGTTAGTTATTTCTTGATTGGCACTTTCCATATAAACTAACAAAAAAGGAAGGTTTTGTATCTTTTCTAAGTTACTTAAGATTTCTTCATTTTCTTGTTTGATCTGTGTAAGCGTGTTTTGAATTTCATTCTTTTGTTCTCTTAAAGTATTTAACTGAGCACTGTATTGAGCTAATTGCTGAGTATTTGAACTGTATTGTGATGTTAATGGTAGCAATTCATCTATGTTTTCAGAAAGTTTTAAAGTTGAGCTTTTTGCCGCTTGATAGCTCGGTAAAATTGATGTTGAATCTTTTATGGCGTATATTTTTGTAAAGTTATCGTTTAAAAATTGATAGACTTCAGTAAAAAGCTCGAGCGTTTCTACAAATCCATTTTCTATGAACATCTCTATAGAATTTAAATCCTCTAAAGCAAGAGGAAGAATCTGGGAAAATTTTTGAACGTTATCGTAAAAAGATTTATCTTCCCCAAATAACGGTGTCTTTCCTTCTACATTCGTAAGGTCTTGTCCACTTAATATGTTATAGGCAGCATATAATCGTTCTTTTTCGACTATGAATATATCAAAAAGGGCAGATAGGCTGTTGTATATTTCACTGTTTTGCCCTTCTAAAAGGGCCTGTTGTGAAGTAATTTGGGATATTTGTGAGTTTATATCGTTCAATTCTGCTTCTAATTGAGATACTTGACTTATTGACTCACCGTATAATTCGTTAGACTGTATTTGAATACTATTTTGGATATTTTCTATTTCTGTTTCAATTGAATCCCATCTTTCAGACAACGATAAAATGCTTTCCTCAAACCTTCCTGCTTCGGGCTCTTCCTTCACCCATCTCCTGTACGTCCTTACCTTCCAGGCAGAAGTTTTCAGTGGTATTTGTAGTATCGTATTTACTGTTTCTATATAGTATTCACTATCTTTATTCAAAGAACTATTTTCCAAGTTAGTTATTATTTCTTTTCTCTGAGTAAAATACTCACCTAACAATGTTTGCAATTGTGTAGTGTCAACGTTTATACCCATGCTTTGGGATAGACTTAATATTGTGGTTAACTCTTCTTGGAAGGTTTGATAATCTTCATTCCTTATTTTGTTGATATCGTTATAAAACTGATCTTTATACTGAGTTTCATAAATTGTGAATATCTCATCATACGAATTTTCCAAATCTTCGAAGTTGTTTTGGGTTTCGGCAAAATATTCTTCCAAACTGGTTAAAAACTTCGTTGCTTTGTTCTGTGCTTCTGATGTAGATAATCCGCTGTATTCTCCGATGTACGAACTTAGAGAATTGAGTTCGTTTATTAACTCCGGTACATTTGGAGTTTGAAGTATTAAATCTTTATAATTATTTACAGTCAATCTGTTCGAAAACAGTTTTGGTGAAAAGGCAGCGTTATCTCTTCTTATAGATGTAGAGATCAACCATACAAGAGGAAAGAGTATTACAACGATACAGATTATTAGTATTATATGCCTTAAAGTGTAATTTTTCTTTTCGATCATAGCCATTATCTACTCACCTCTTCAAAAGAACCCGAGAATCTAAAGTTAAAGTAGCTAAACACTGCTATTATTGCAAATATGATCATCGAAATAGCGGAAGCGAAACCAAAATCTTGACCTTGTGAACCTTCAAAAGCTAGTTTATACACATATGAGATCAAAATGTCTGTTGAACCTGCAGGGGTGTTAGTTCCCGCCATTGCTGGTCCACCGCCTGTAAGTAGATAGATTAATGTAAAATTGTTAAAATTGAAGGCAAAACTCATAACCAGTAATGGAGCAACAGCTACCATCAAAAGCGGTAACGTTATCTGCCTGAACTGTTTCCATCTGGTCGCTCCATCTATAACAGCTGCTTCGTATAGTTCACCTGGAATACTTTGTAAAGCACCAAGACTTATAGTCATCATGTAAGGAAATCCCAGCCATGTATTCGTTATCAATATTGCCACTTTTGCCCAAAATGGATCGTTCAACCATTTTACGGGTTCTATCCCTAAGTTTCCCAGTATGAATCTGTTGATGATCCCGTACGTTTCATTAAAAAACCCATTTCTCCAAACCAAAACCGAAATAAAGGCAGGTATCGCCCAAGGGATTATCAGTAAAGTTCGGTACACTACCTTTCCTTTAAGGTTTGCATCGTTTAGCACTAGGGCGAATGCGAGTCCGACTACGAAAGTGAGAAGAACACTTAAACCTGCGTAGGCAAAAGTCCATCCAAAAATTTTAAAAAAAGGTCCAGAAATTCGTGGATCGGTTATTATTTTTGCAAAGTTTTCCCCACCTATATAGTCTTTGTATCCTATTAATCTGTACAATTCTCCATTCTCATTGTAATCCCAAAAGGCTGAGTCTCTTTCAACCAATTCTTTGTTAGTTAGCGTGTTCACCACAACTGTTTTGTATATCTCTCTTTCTCCATCAACTATAACCTTCACCGATGTATCGTAAACTCTATAGGCTTCTGAGAACTTTTTGAATATTGTTGAACTAGAGAGACGAAAGTTTTGATCTTGCAATACCAAATTTAAAGATTTTAAATAATTTTGTCTCAACACAGAGTTGTAAAATGCTGAATTTGTAGAGGTAAGTGGATCAACCGGAGAATAAAAATACGCGTATCTGATTCCTCCGTTTTTCTCAATGGCTATTATAGAATCACTACCAGTGGTTCCTAAACTCTCAGTAGGGCGTATTAATGTGTAAGTTGTATCGTTTATGTTTACTTCGTCGTTTTCGACTGGGAACAATTCAGATTCTGCGTATATTAGGTTACCTCTTGAATCGTACTCTAAAGTTACGGGTTTTTCGGATAAATACATATTTTTATCGTCATATAAAAGTAATAAGAAGTCTTCGGTTGGTTTGTATTGCTCATCGTATCTTACAAATACTTTGAAATCATAGGCTTTAGGATCTTCTGGTTCAAAGTAGTACGTGGGATCTGTGAGGAGAGTATCTATAGCGTTTGTTCTAGTGAATAAATGTCCCGTACCGTAATTAGTGAATGAGGTATCTATCGTATAATAAATTGGATATATAGTTAAAACGAAGAGAAAAAACAAAGCAGGTAACGTATATCTGTATGGGTAAGCTTTTTTAGAAAAAATCGCCCAATCGGTCAAAACAAGAAAAATACTTATAACTACACCTAATCCATAGTTGGCAAGTATGAATAAAAGAAGTATCGCCCATACAAGAAGTGCATTCATCACCCCAATGAATATCCATATTAAAAACGTAGTGAACTTATTCATGAGCTGCCCTCCCATAAATTTTTACTTTAAAAAAAAGGAGAGGGGATAACCTCCCCTTTTTGTTGGTTAAAAAATTTGATACCTTTTAATCTTAAAAGATCAATAATTTAAAATTACAAAGCTGCTTTTATCTTTGATACGGCATCGTTTAGAGCATCTTCTGGTGTTTGTGTCCCGTTTATAATATTGTTAAGAGCATCATTCATAGGTTGCCATACAGATTGCATTGCAGGTATGTTAGGCATTGGTTCTCCACCTGCAGCACTTTCAGTGAAGGCATCAACTATCTCAGCAGGAACCGGTCCACCTTGTTCCTCAATTATCTGAGAAACATCAACTCTTGACGGTAACCTTGGGTCAGAGATATAGAATTGATATATTCCTTCAGCTGTTGCTAAGTAATTAATAATGAATTCCATAGCGAATGCCTTGTTTTCTGACCTAGAATTGATCATCAAACCTTGTACACCAACAAACGGTTTCATCGTTTTACCTGGCTCAACCTCTATGCTTGTTAGTGGAACTACGCCAAAATCCACACCCGCATCTAAGTATGCTTTTACAGCCCATGGACCGTTTATTATCATAGCCGCCAAACCATCCATGAACATAGAATCCATAATATTGTAGTTCATACCTTGTGGCATTATACCTTCGTCGAAGAAGCTCTTCAAAAGATATCCCGCTTGTATCGCTCCTTCATTGTTCAATCCGATGTCGGTTATATCGTAACCAGTTTGAGGATCGTAATCAAAAACATATGCACCGTATCCACTAAAGAAACCATAAACATGATAAAAATCGTTTGCAGTAACAGCGAATCCAACCGTTTCATCCGTGGTAAACTCTTTTGCTAATGCCTTTAGCTCGTCTATACTTGTTGGAACTTCTTCATCGCTTACATAATCACGGTTATAGAATAAACCAACGGCTTCCGTGGAGTAAGGCAATCCATACAACTTACCTTCATAGGTGAATGCCTGAATTGCGGCTGGAACAAATTTGTCAAGTTCGATAGCAGATTTTGGAATAGGTTCAATTAAACCATTTAATGCTAATTCACCAACCCAGTCGTGAGCTCCAACTATTATATCTGGACCTTCCCCTGCCTGTGCTGCAGTTAGGAATTTTGACTTGATATCACCGAAAGTAACCATTTGGACATCAACATTTATTCCAGTATCCCTGGTAAACTCCTGACCGATCCTTTTTATGAAATCGACCTGTTTTTCAGAAGACCACACGGTTAACGTTTGTGAAAATAGCGAAAGTACTCCTACCAACATTACCAAAGTTAAAATTAAGCCTTTTTTCATCTTGATACCCCCTTTTGAGTGTTTTTTTCCTTATGGAAACGTTTTTACTAAACTAATTATAACAAATAAAGGTACATTTTCAAATCATGAATATTGGTGATTAAAACCGATTAGAGGGAATTATCAAGAATTATTTCCGATTAGAAGCAAAAATCTCAGTTTTTCAACATTTTTCTCAAAAATTTAAATAGGATAAATGACCGTATCTTCATTCTGAAAGCTTTCCGCTAGGTTTAGGTCGATGTTAAGAGAACGAACATATTTATTTTTCAAGAATTTTTTACCAACTTCTTTGAATAAAACATAGGTTAATAAGTCTTCTTCACTTTGAGCTAATATACCTATCTCCTTTTTTGCTTTTTCTAGCTCAGGTTCTAAATCGTCTGCTGGTCTATGGTCGATAGGTTTCTCATTGCCCAAAGCTAATTTGTATAATTCTTCGTCTACTGGGGCAGGAGATTTTCCATATAAACCTTTCAAATAATTTTTTACCTCGTTGGTTATCATCGAATATCTTTTACCTGTTAATACGTTTAAAACAGCTTGGACTCCAACGATCTGACTAGTGGGAGTTACCAAAGGAGGATACCCTAAATCTTTTCGAACTCTAGGCACTTCTTGTAGAACATCGTTTAATTTATCTTCAGCCTTTTGGGACTTCAATTGAGAAATTAAATTAGAAAGCATACCTCCAGGGATTTGAGCATTTAATATTCTGGCATCTATTGATTCCATCTTGACATCGTACTCACTGTATTTCGATCTTACATTCCAAAAATGTTCAACTAATTTCATTATTATTTTTGTATTTAGATCTAAGTCATATGTGTAGACAAAAGGTTCGAGCGCTGGTTCTGAGGTCCCATTAGCAAAAGGACTCAACGCTAAATCTATAATGTCTGCTCCAGCTTCCACTCCGGCAAAATAAGCCATAGAGGCAAGACCTGTGGTTGCATGAGAATGAATATCAACAAGGATGTTGAATTTCTTCTTGATTTCTTTTACCAAATCATATGCATCCTTTGGTTTTAACAACCCTGCCATATCTTTTATAACAATTGAATCGACGCCTCTTTCCACTAATTCTTTTGTATAATTTAAATAATATTCTAAATTATGAACAGGACTAACGGTATAAGATATAGCACCTTGAACGTGAATATTTCTTTTTTTTGCAACCTCTATGGACTTTTCCAAGTTACGAATGTCGTTTAAAGCATCGAAAACCCTTATAATATCCATGTTGTAATCTGCTACTTTGTTTACAAATAATTCTACTACGTCATCTGCGTAATTTCTGTATCCGACTAAATTTTGTCCTCTCAAAAGCATTTGAATTTTTGTGTTTTTTAATTTCTCTTTTATAGTTTTTAGCCTTTCCCATGGATCTTCGTTAAGATATCTTATACATGAATCGTAAGTGGCTCCACCCCATACTTCCATAGCATAATATCCAACCTGATCGAAGTCTATCAATTGATCTTCAAAATCTTCCATCTTTAATCTCGTTGCGATTAAAGATTGTTGACCATCTCTTAATGTTGTATCAACTATATATGGTTTTTTATTCATCGAATTAGGTGCAGAGTCTTCATCCTAGCTATCGTAAATGGAACTGCACCTTTCCCTCCTTTCTACAACTACTTCAATATTTCTTTTAGTTCTTCTATGGTTATCTCTAACAAGTTATCCCCTATGTAATCTATCGTCTTTTCATCTGCTTCTCTTATCTTAGCTTTTAACTCTTTAGTTAATCTTCTACCGAATCGTTTGCTTAGCAATCTAATTTCACATTCTTTTCTTTCTTCAAGTTTAGCTTTTTCAATGCCTTCTTCTTCGCCTTCGATTCTTCCTTTTTTAAAACCTTCTATTTTACCTTCTAATCTAGCCTTTTCTTTGCCCATTTTAATCATTTTTTCTAATGTGTCAAATACATTTGTGATCTTAATTTTTTCTAGTTCTTTTATTGTTATTTCTAATAAGTTGTTTTCTATGTTGCTTATCGTTTTTTCACCCGCTTTTCTTATCTCGTCTTTTAACTCTTCGTTCAACCGGTTACTGAATCTTTTACTTAATATTCTAATTACAAATTCCTTTCTTTCTCGAAGTTTTCCTATTTGAATACCTATCTTTTCGCCTTCAATTCTTCCTATGATTCTTCCTTCTTTCTCACCTTCCAATCTAGCTTCTTCTCTTTCCCTTTTTGATATTTCTTCTAATGTTTCCATTCTTAACACCCCCATTTCTTCTAAATCAAGTATAATGAATTTTATAGCGCCCCTTCGCCCCGCTCCCCGCCCATGAGGAAGGAGGTTTAGGCTATGCCATGTAATCCAGCTAAAAGATCAGATAGAGCTCGTCTACTACCATTATTTCAATAACTCTTTTAGCTCTTCTATGGTTATCTCTAACAAGTTATCTCCTATATAATCTATTGTCTTTTTGTCTGCTTCTCTTATCCTATCTTTTATTTCTTCGGTTAATCGTCTACCAAATCTTTTGTTTAATATTTTAATTGTCAATTCTTTTTCTCCTTCTTCAACGCCTTCTTCAAATAATGAAGTTCCGATCTTTGTCATTGGTATCACCTCTTTCAGTTCGTTTATGTACTCATCTCTTACATAACTATCAGAGAACCCTAATAACGATCCTATTACCGCTTCTCTTTTGTTTTCATCTGGTATCTTGATCGCTAACTCAAAGACATCTTTTGTCACTTCTTCTTCACTTTTTTCGTTTCTCATCAAGGGCAAGAATACTAAATCCATTAGATCTTTATCCGTTAGTTCTTCTTCTTTTTCTATCTTTCCTTTTATTTCTTCGTACCTTTTTATTCCATCGTACTTTGTCATGAATATTTGTTGTACTTTGTATTTAATAGAACCCATGTCCAATTCATTTTCTGCACTTTCGTATTTTCCTGAGTACATTACCACCGTATTTATCTTTCTTCTTTCTTTTTGGTATAACGCTATATCGTATTGTGCAAATCTTAGTAAGTCTGCTTTCTTCCACGTCGTTTGAAATTCTAAGTGTAATAGTGAATTGTCCTCTAGTTCAAATACAAAATCCGGGTTTTGGTTTGATACCTTGATTACTGGTATGTCTATTGGTTTTACTGAAATTATCTTTGGAAAGTTGAGTTCATGATATTCGGCGGTTTCGTCTTTGTGAATATTCCCCGTTCTGTTGGTGTCTTTCATTATTTTCCCCCTCGATAGTATATTGAAGTATTTAAAATGTATTATATGTTTTTGAAAATCGCTTTAGATCTTAAACATAAATACATTCATTCCAAATTATACCTCTTATTTCTCGTACTAAAACAATTAGACAACTTGTATCAGATATGTAATTAGGCATTTTTTACATCATTTCTTAATTCTTCATCGTTGTAATTAAATAGCGAGTTATCGAAACGACCCAATATTTCAATAAAAGCTCTCTTGGAAAGTTCTGATAATTGTGCGGCTTCTCCTAAGGATAACTTGCCTTCTTCATATAATTTTGTAGCGATTAGTAATTTAATTTCTTTTTCATTTAAATCAATAAAATCTGGTAGATTAATAGATATAGTTTTCATAAAAAGCTCCTCATATAATATTTCGCTCCCCACCCATAAGGATATACTTATATACAGATATTATAACTCAAAAAACTTTCCTTAACTGAATCTACCGTCGTCTTTCGATTGTTGCAGTTTGTGAACATTTTTTTCAAGCCACCCTATTTTTATCCCATCATTAGTGGTGAATTCTGGTACGTAGGGTTTTATATCCAAAACAGGGGTACCATCAATTATTTCTACATTTTGAATTTCCGGCATATTCTTTTCTACTTTTATTAACCTAACAACCGATAAACCAATGGGAGTGTATTTAATTTCCATCATACTTTTTGCTAACTTTCCTACTTCCTCAAACATTCTTGGCACCCCCATTTCTTCTAAATAAAGTATAATGAACTTTATAGCTCCCTTCCCCTGCTGGACACCCATATGGGGAAAAGTATTTTTATTAGCCCCCCTTTCCCCCTGCTTTCGGTGCCACCTTTGTTCATATATTTTGCTCTTTTTCAATTTTCTTCTAACTCATTAGTTATTGAGTTGATTTCGTTCTGAATGACATCACGTCCATCTACAAATTTATATTTATCAATAATATTAAGAGCGTCCTTAAGGTATTTCAGTGCATTCTCCAAATCTCCTTTTTCTTGGTAAATAAATCCAATATTGCTCAAAGCAATTTCTTCTCCCTCTTTGTGATCTATCTCTCTAAAAATTTTTAAAGATTCTTGGAGGTATTTCAGGGCATTTTTCAAATCACCTTTAGCTTTTAAGATTAGCGCAATATTGCCCAAATCATATGCTTCTCCATCTTTGTAACCTTCTTCTTGGTCTATTTTTAGAGCTTCCTCATGATATTTCAGAGCATTCTCCAAATCACCTTTTGTTTGGTAAATCAAACCAATATTGTTCAAAGTAATTGCTTCTCCCTCTCTGTGGTCTAGCTCTCTAAAAATTTTTAGAGCTTTCTGATGGTATTTCATAGCCTCCTCCAAGTCACCCATCTCTGAATAAATCAAACCAATATTGTCCAAAATCATTGCATCTTCTTTACAATAGTCTGCATCTTGGTCTAATTCTAGAAATTCTCGAAGGTGTTTCTCGGCTTCTTCCTGATTGTAATCTATATTCTGGTCTAATTCTAGAACTTCTTGAAGGTGTTTCTTGATCTTTTCCAAATTATCTTTTGTATGGTCAGTCATAAAGATCCTCCTTGCAAAATATGTATTTACTGTCATTAGAAACTCTAAAACTTGTTTTAGCGCTTCTTTGCCCCGCTCCCCGCCCATCTAAGGAAGGGGGATTTGAGCCTAACCATTTTACTCATCCAAAAGATCAGATAGAGTTTTGTCTACTTACAACTATTTCAATAACTCCTTTAGTTCTTCTATAGTTATCTCTAACAAGTTATCTCCTATGTAATCTATCGTCTTTTCATCCGTTTTTCTTATCTTAGCTTTTAACTCTTTAGTTAATTTTCTACCGAATCTTTTGTTTAATATTTTAATTGTCAATTCTTTTTCTCCTTCTTCAACGCCTTCTTCAAATAATGAAGTTCCGATCTTTGTCATTCGTATCACCTCTTTCGATAGCTTGTTGAACTGTTTATATTATACCATGTGTTTATAGAAAACTATAAAAAACTGATTAGATCATAATTCAATGTTTTTGAAATTAAACCATAGTTTAAGGGATTTGATAAAAATAATAGAGTCGAAGAATTTTGAGGTGAAGATAGATGATGGGGTAGTCAAAAATAGTGCAATTTTTTAGTAATTCTTTATATATTTTATGCGCCTTTTAACCATTTTAAAATCGAAATCTTATTTTTGAAAATCTTTTAAAAAAAGCTGTTTTTCAACAGCTCTTATTTGGCGGATATTTTAGCTTTTTCTAATTCTTTTTCTACAAGTTCGTTAATGTTCAACATAGGAAGATATATTGGAGGAACAAACCCAAAATTTGCGGATATTGATATTATTTTTGCTCTTGATATCTGCAATAAGCTCATTATTCCAGATTTTATTACTAGTTCTTTGAATTCGTTTTCCTTTATTTTTGGGTTGCCATAAAATCCTGCTTCTGTTTCAAGTTCTAATTTTAATACTATTTTTTTTGATTCTTTCAAATGAAATTTAATGTTTAATCCTATTGTTCCAAAGTATTCTTTTTCTTTTGGTTGGAAATTTTGTGTAACCGAAATGTCTACCTTTGGTGTTAGTTTTTTGTTGTTTAGATTTTCGTCTTTTAATTCATAATTTAATTTTTTTATTATGTCATAGCGCATTTGAATATTGCTCATTTTCATATTTTTCACATCCTTTGTCAGGCAATGATAAGGTTATGCTTTGATTCCTGTGTGGCATCGATTCTAAAAATTGGTATAAATTTCGTTGCATTGCTATTTCTCCTTTTACTTCTTTTTTATCTCCAAATGCTCTTATTATATTGATTTCTTGATTTTTCAAAGAGAGTGTTAGTTTTTTTTGCATAAAATAATAGTTATTGAATTCTTTTAGGTCATAATATAATGGTTTTCTTCCAGGATTAATTGGGTTTATATTGTTTTCTTTGATAATTCTTTGAATATTTCTTATTGATTGTCCTGTCATTGTTGCTAAATCTTTTTGTGTGAAATATAATTTTTGTTCTTTTTCTTCAATGTCGTCAAATTCTTCATCATAATATAACAAGTCTTCTTTCATTTCTTTCAATATCTGTATAAATTCTTCAATTTCTTCTTTATTCTCATATGTTTTTGGATTTACTAAAAAATTATACAAGACTTCTTTATTTTTAGGCTTTAAATCAGAGAAAATATTTAATAATTCATGTATTTCGAGCATTGTTTTTCCTCCTTATACCCCTTTTTCATTTATTTTTTTTAGCACTGATTTTTCTGATTGAAAGTATTTTATTAAATTGTCATAACTATCTTCCCTTTTCATTATATCTATATAAGTTATTATTATTTTACCATCATTTTCTACCCAATACGATAACCGGTAATATACTCTATCATGTATGAATTTGTACGTCCTGATTCCTCTTAAGTTTCCTGTTTTCATTTCACCTATTGTGTAATCATAATTTATTTCCAAGACTGATTGCAAGATTTTTAATAGAAGGTTCCTATTGTTTATTTTTTTCAATGAACGTTTGAAGATTGGGAAGGGTTGATTTTCAAGAGCTTTTATTATTTCCTTTTTTAGCTGTTTTGAGGATAATTCTTGCAAGTCTTCTTCTCTTTCTCCCATTCTCTACACCCCATTATATCATTTTATTATTAAAATACAATTAATTTTTACAACTTGTCGTTTTTTGTCGTTATTATACTTATACTTACAGTATATTTTATCATATAATAGATGCGAAGTGTTTCTTTAGTTCATTATCAGAACTTGAACGAAAAAACCAAGAGTAATATTTTGAACTTTTTAAAAAAGAGGATAAAAGAAACAGCCTCAAAGGCCCCGAAGGGGGTTCAAGGAAAGACGGCCTCACGGCAAATAAGGAACGAAAACAAAAGTTTTAACTTTTTTGGATGGAACTTCTTTTTTTCAAAAGACATACATAATGGTATAATTTATTATCAATATGACCGAAAATGAGGCGACATTATGAAAATTCTAAGTTATAGAATTTTACTCAAGAAAGAAGCTGAAGGAGGTTATACTGTTATAGTCCCTGTTCTTCCAGGCTGTGTCACACACGGGGATACAATAGAAGAAGCAATAAAAATGGCGAAAGAAGCTATTCAATTATACATAGAAAGCTTGCAAGAACACGGAGAAGAGATACCTTCTGAAGATGAAACTATAGAGTACACAATAACAGTGGAAATTTAAATTTGCTAAAAAACTGGAGGAATAATCTTGAGATTTTCCAAACTATATGTATGCTCTTACTTTAAAAGAAACTTCACCTGATTCTCGGTCCGAGGGTGAAGGGGCGCAAATAAAATTATTAAAATAGATATCACTTCTCATAAAAGATGAGTGATATCTATCATTACCACAATTCACTTAAAAATACTCAAAAATCTACCTTCTACAACTACTTCAATATTTCTTTTAGTTCTTCTAGTGTTATACTAAGAATATTTTTCTTTATTTGGTTTATAGTTTCTTCATTTGCATTTCTGATCTTTTCTTCTAATTTTTTATCTAAATCTTTTCCAAACCTTTGGTTTAGGATTTCTATGATTAATTCTTTTTCACCTTCAAGTTTTCCTTCTACTTTACCTTCCAATTTAGCTTTTTCTCTTTCCCTTTTTGCTATCTCTTCTAATGTGTTAAACATTTTTGGCACCTCCATTTCTTTTAGCTCTTCGTACCTTTCTTCTATCTCTTTGTAATCTGTCCTCTTTCCGAACAGTTCTATGAATGCGTTTCTGTGTTTATCAAACTTCTCTTGTTCTTCTTTCGGCAACTTCGATATTATCTCTTCATTTATAATCTTTAGCAACTCTTCCATTTTTTTTATCTTTACGTTTGGTTTGTCCGTTAATAAGATTACCCCTAGTGCGTTCTTCATGTTTATTATTGTTTCTTCTTTTATATTGCTTAAATTTATTAGTTCATAGTCAGCTTTTATTAAATACTCTTCCATGTTTTTTATCTTTGTTATCTTGTCTTTTACGTCCATTGGTGATGTCCATTTCGCTTTTCCATCGTAAAAGACTATCCCTATTATGACTGGTAGTTTGAATCCTTTTTGTTCTGATTCTTTTTTGTGACTTTTTACATATCGTTCCCATATCCTTACCTTATATGCCAACATCCTGAATGCCATCAGTTGGTCAACTTTACTTTGATGTTCTAACAATAGGTATATGTATACATCTTGACCATTTCCTTTTTCTATTTTGTATAGTATGTCCGATCTTTTTATGGAGAAGTCTTTGCCTATTAGTTCAGTTTGTTCACGTTTTAAATCTGTTTCTTTTATTTGTTTTGTGATCTCTTTTGGTAGAAAGGCTTTTAGAAAGTCATAGAATACGGTTCTGTCTTCAAATAATTCTTTGAATATGGAATCTTTTATTGGATTAGACATAAGCTTCTCCTTTTTGGTTTATTTTTTGGTTGTACAACTTAATTATACCATATCTTTTTGAAGGTTTGTTATCCTATCATATAACTCAAATATAATGAGCTTTATAGCGCCCTTCCCCCGCTCCCCACCCACAAGGAAAAGATTCTTTTACCTTTTCATCCAGCTTCGCACCCATAAGGAAAAGATTCTTTTGTCTTTTCACCCCGCAGCTAGTCCATAAGATTAGTGAAGTGTTTTCTCTGTTAACTTAATTATACCATTTCTTTTTGAAGATAAGTTTGTGAAAAAAGTTGACAAAAGCCAATAAAAATAGTAAAATTGAAGTGTATAAAAAAATAAAAGCCAAGGAACCCTTGGCTTTTATTGGTGGGCTCGGGTGGATTCGAACCACCGACCACCCGGTTATGAGCCGGAAGCTCTAACCAACTGAGCTACGAGCCCAATCACGTTGATTATTATAGCATTTAAAAAAACATTTGTCAATACTTTTTCTAACAAAGACAATTTTCATCTATTATGATGGTTTAGCGAAGGGATAAATAAATTTTAAAGGAGCATCTAGTGAAATGAGCAACAACGTAGAAAGCCTAAAAAACCAAGATGACCCTGTGAAAACGCTAATAGGGAAATATCCAAGAATTATAGTGCTAAAAGCGGTCTTCAACCTCTTAGACAACGAAGAAAAAATAGATTTGGAAAGTTTAGAAAATGAAGTCGTCAAGTTATTAAAAAGATAAAGGGCTGATTTAATCAGCCCTTTAATTTTAATTATTTGGTACATTCACTAAAGGGTAGGAAAGCTCAACTCCCACCAAACTGGCTATTTTTCTAGGAAGGTCTGTGTTATCCATAATACCTACAAATTTCTCAGCTCCAGGTCCAAAAGCTACTACAGGTACTAACGCACCGGTATGATCATGTGTTGTCCAGCCAATACTTGCTCTTGCGCTTGTAATCTCTGCTAAAGCCTCTATTTTGTTACCAGCGGCTTCCAAATAAGCGACCTCTTCTTCTGACAAATCAAAACCATAATATTCTTTCACGTTAGATTTTAACTCTTCCATATTTTGAGAATTACCTACAACCCAATCCGTAGTTTTCTGATAATTTCTAACCATTTCCAAATCCATTGTGTATCCACCCGTTGATAAACCCAAACCCCCGGTTTCATGGTCAGCAGTCACAACTACCAAGGTATCAGGATTTTCTTTTGCAAAATCTAGAGCAACCTTCACAGCTTCATCGAATTCAACCGTTTCTTTCCAAATACCAAAAGCATCGTTATCGTGACCCTCCCAATCGATTTGAGAACCTTCAACCATCAAAAAGAAAGGAGCATCATCTTTAGACAAAATCTCTATTGCCTTGTCGGTCATCTCGGGTAAAAGTGGTTCAGCATGCGTTCTTTCTGTAACGCTATTCATATGACTTGAAGCGAACAATCCTAAAACCTTTTCTCCGGAGTAAGCCATTAACTCTTGCTTAGTTGTTATATAATCAAAACCATTTCCCTTTGCAACAGATATAAGATCTTTTCTATCAGCTCTTCTGGTAGGATCGAAATTTCTCCAACCCCCTCCTAAAACAACGGTCAAGTTACTATTAACCAGCTGTTCAGCTAGCTTGTCTTCCTCGTCTCTATCGAGGACATGACCATAATAAGCCGCCGGTGTGGCATGAGTAATCCTTGAAGTTGCAACTATACCAGTTTTGTAGCCTTGTTCAGCCAAAACTTCAGCTATTGTTGGCACGACTTCACCTTCTGGAAGCATTCCTATAAAACCGTTGTCTGTTTTGTAACCAGAGGCAAGAGCTGTACCCGCTGCTGCAGAATCGGTAACGTTGCTATCTGCAGAATAAGTGATCGCGTAACCAGTATATGGCATTTGCATCATGTAAAGCTCACGACCCTCTAAATAAGCAGATAACAACATCTGATTTGGGCCCATACCATCACCGATGAGAAATATCACGTTTTTCACATCGCCCGCGAAACTGAGCAATGACACCACAAGAACCAACATAACCAACAAAATACCCTTTTTCATACTTTCTACCTCCCTTTGATTTTTTAGTTCCTTCAAACCAAAGTCATTATAACCAAAAATCATTTGAGAGGTTTTAAGATATATAAAGAATTACTAAAAAAGCTCTCTATTTCTCAAAACCCCATCATCTATGTTCAATTCAAAATTCTTCGACTCTATTATCTTTATCAATTCTCTGAAACTTTCCTTTTCATTCCTCGTTTGCCGTGAGGCTGTCTGTCCTTGAACCCCCTTCGGGGCGCTTGAGGCTGCCTTCCTTATTTGCCGTGAGGCCGTTTCTTTGATCCTATTTCTCAAAAAGTTCAAGATATTGATCTTCGTTTTTTCGTTCAAATTATGATAATGAACTAAAAAACCACAATCTCTCTTTCCAAACTTCCAAACAATAGGCCTATCTTTATAAAACTTCTCATGAAGTTTTAGGTAATCTTTAAAGACATAACCCCTCAAATCTTTCTTCACAATACTCTCTAATTCAGAACGCTCCTTATTTGCCGTGAGGCTGTTTTCTTCGAATATTGAGGATAACAGTTTATTTTCTTCATCGATTGAAAATCCAAAGGGGATAAAACCCGTATCCGCATTCAAAAGGTACCTTTGGATCTCGTTATCTATTCTTACAAAAGCTAATTTTGCTAAAATCTGATCTTGGTTACTCATACTGTTGTAGACGGAAATAGGATTTTGAAAACTTTCTTCTGCTTTTCTTTCCACATAGTTATCGTATGGCTCTCTTCGATGATAGTTGGTTACACCTTCATCAAAAGGCATAATGGAAATTAAAGACCTGATTTTATTATTATAAGCCTCTTCAATAAGCTTTTCTATTTTGGTAAGTTCAGCTTGATTCAAACCAAATTCATAAAGATACTGGTTTTTCAACAGTTCTTTCAATGGGGGCAAACCCTTTACACCTTTACCGTTAGAAAAAGGTAAAAAAGCCGTAGGAATCCCCACTGTTTTATAAATCTCCTCAAAATTTCTTTCTTTCAAACTGTACAACTTCATTATGAGTACATCTATCAAACCTTCAGAAAGAAGCAGATAGGTATCAAGAGCGTTTTTACTCTCTATGAAACCATAAAACTTAGAAACACCATCGATACTCTCCTCGTTGAAGTGCAGTTCGTTTGGATATATCTCGGTATTCTGCTTTTTAATCGCCACGTTCAATCTTACAAGCGCTTCTAACGCCTGAGTCTTAGAAGAACCCTCAAACAAACCTTGTGGAACGGGAAGTTTTTTCAAATCCCCAACCTCCAAATCCACGCTTCCTGCAATAAAACTCTCCAAGTAAGAAAACAAACTACTGTTGAGTAAACCTAAAAACCGAAAAATATCTTCGTCTTTTGAAAAGAACAAACTACTACCCTTACAATCAAACAAAAATCCTGAAGGAAGGTATCTAAATGTCGCCCCTTTCGAGGTTGTCATCGTGTAAGTTATACCCTTTTTGAAATAATACTTTCTATTTGGAAGATAATTCCCCATTTTTGACAATAGATTATAATTCTCTTCATCGAAGGCTATAACCCACCACAAATTACCATACCATTTATTGTAAGGTCCACCTTTGGAGTAAGGGACCCATTTCTTTCCATCTTTAATATCCTCTCTTCTAACTTCCCAAAAGTACCTCAAAAACCTTTTGTTATCCCCAGTAGCTATCCCCTGCCGTGCATCAGCGAACTTTTCTAACGGCTCGTTTTCAAAGGTACGTACAACGTCTGAATCCACCCAATAAATGAAAGGAAACCTCGGAACCTTTGTAAAAACGTTCTTATCAACCCTAAAAACATACTTAGAAAGATAATTCTCTCTCTTCTTTTCCTCACTTGCCGTGAGGCTGTCTTTCCTTGAACCCCCTTCGGGGCGCTTGAGGCTGGCTTCCCAAATAGAAAATAAAGCACGTTTCTTAGAATCTTTCCCGTTAAAAGAGGTAAGGTTTATGTATTCACCCAAACTCCCCTCCTCACTTGCCGTGAGGCTGTCTTTCCTTGAACCCCCTTCGGGGCGCTTGAGGCTGTTTTCCTTATGTGCCGTGAGGCTGTCTTCACTTCTTCTCAAAACAAACATTGCTGTGTCCACTAAAGCGTTATCAAACACCCCTCCAAGGCCAAAATGAACCAATCTCTCTATCTGAAAGTTATCTAATATGAACCTTCTTGTCTTCTCATAACTCCCAATAAACATAAAGGTTTGAGGAGTTATCATACCAACAAATCCATCCATCTTCACTAATTCGCAACTCTTTTTAATAAAGCAGGCGTACAGATTTTTTTTAAACTCACTATAATCCTCGTTTATGTATCTCTTCAATTCAAAATCATAATCAGAGGAATCTAAATAAGGAGGGTTGGTTAAAACAATATCGTATTTCAAAGAAAGAATATCTAAAGCTTTCTTCAATCGTTCATCGTTTATACCTGACTCCTTTAAACTTAAAACATCCTCTGTTCTCATCAAGCTTCCAATCTTTTCAAACTTCTTCAAATACTCATTCTGCCCTTCTTCATTTGCCGTGAGGCTGTTCTCTTTGGGAACAGCTACTATGTTTGTTTCAAACTTCTCATAGGCTCCATCTTCTAAAGCCTTCAATCTCAACAACAAATTTGTAATTTCAACAGCGTTCTCATCGATATCTATACCGTATAAATTCTTAGTAATTATAAGTTTTGGAATCAAAGCATCATCGTAACTCCTATTTTGATACATCTCTCTCAACTTATCGTAAACCCCTATAACGAAGTTCCCACAGCCACAAGCCGGGTCTATAACCTTAACATCCTCAATGTCCACTCCCTTATCATCACCTGCCGTGAGGCTGTCTTCCTCATTTGCCGTGAGGCCGTTTCTTCCGTAATATTTCCCCAACGTATTTTCCGCCAAATAATCCACTATCCATTTTGGTGTATAAAACTGTGAAATAACACCATTTTTACCCTTTAAATCCTTACTCGCCGTGAGGCTGTCTTTCCTTGAACCCCCTTTGGGGCGCTTGAGGCTGGCTTCGTTGAAATACTCGTAAGACCAAGAAATAATCTCCTCTTTCTTCCAATCTTCATCTTTCACACTCTGAAACAAATCTCTGACTTTTTCTATTGTTTGGCGAGTAATTCTGCTTTTAATATCATCGACTAAATAACAACAATCAAAATTTCTATTCAGAAATTGCACACCAGAAAGATAATCACCTAAAAGATTCGAATCTGAACCACTCTTTCCCAAAAGTTGTAAATCTCCCTCCATATTTGCCGTGAGGCTGTCTTTCCTTGAACCCCCTTCGGGGCGCTTGAGGCTGTCTTCCTTATTTGCCGTGAGGATGTTTCCCTTTGCATGCAATACTCTTAGAATAATAAAACTCAAAAAAACATCCAACAAAACTCTCTCCTCACCTGCCGTGAGGCTGTCTTTCATTGAACCCCTTTCGGGGTGCTTGAGGCTGTCTTTCCTTGAACCCCTTTCGGGGCGCTTGAGGCTGTCTTCCTCATTTATGACCTCTTTTTGCAGGATGCTCTTAAGCTCCAAAGCCATTTTCTTAACGGATCTGTTCAAAATAAGCCACCTTCTCTTCTCTCTTTTTCACCCTAAAATCCTCTTCGCCCAAATAAATCAAACCTTCTTTTGGAACGATCTCTATCAACCTTGAAACGGTTCTATCGTCCAAAAAATTAACCAGCTCTTTTGGATTCAAGTTCGTAGAAATTATAACGCTTTTTTGGTTTCTATTGACCTCGTCTATAACGATTCTTATCTTCTGACCTATCCATTCATAACTCTTGGCACCAAGATCGTCTATAAAAATCAAATCAGATTCAAACGCTCTCTCAATAGCGGCATCGGCACCCTCAAAATTCTCAAAATCCCTCAATATATCCAAAACACCGATAGAACAACCCATAACAGCAGCCTCTTTCAACACAGTAAAACCTAACCTACTCTTCCCAGTACCGTATCCTCCATACAGTATCAAACCAACGCCCTTCTCCCACAACTTCTCCTCAACAAAGTAACGGCATTTTAGCAAACCCTTCTTCAAATGCTCATTCAGTGCAAGAAAATTATCAAACGATGCATCAAGATAAATCTTTGGGGAAATATCCCTGTAATTTCTACTCCCATTCAAATAATTCATAAAAATCGAACACATATATTTATTATCTAAAATCCCGCGACTCGGGCAATTTTCAGGATCTTTACAAAAACAACCCCTCTCAGAAGAATTTGGCATACTTGCTACCTCCCTTATTTGCCGTGAGGCTGTTCTCTCCTCTGTGAACATTATACCGCACTCCCTTATTGTAAACCTCTTTTTTCTCATTCCTTGTTTGTCGTGAGGCCGTCTTCCTTATTTGCTGTGAGCCAGTCTTGTCTTGAACCCCTTTCGGGGCACTTGAGCCCGTCTTTCCTTGAACCCCCTTCGGGGAGTTTGAGCCCGTCTTCCTTAATTGCACTTCAGGAAACCAAAAAGTACTAGAAAAAGCCTCTTTGCCCTTCACATTTGCCGTAAGGCTGTCTCTCTTGTTCCCCGTGATGCCGTCTTTCTTGCTCACCATGAGTCTATTTTCCTCATTTGCCGTAAGGCTGTCTTCCTCATTTGCCATGAGGCCGCCTTCCTTATTTGCCGTGAGGCTGTTTCCCTTTCGCGGATAGCACATAATCAATCCCCTATCCTCAAGCTCACTCAAACACTTAGACACCGTATTCTTGCTAAAAGAAAGAAGTGAAGAAAGCTTTCGCTCAGAAAACATCAAAGGTCCCTCCCAATAACTCTTATTCGCCTCGTAAATCAAAAAGAAATAAAGCTTTGTGGCAGAAGAAGAAACCTTCTCCCTCTCATTTTCCCTGAAGAAATGGTTCAAAAGACTAAAAACATTCATAAAATCACCTCAGCATCCCAAAAAATTTTTTTCTTCCCAATAGTAATATCTGCAAAAAAAATAAAAAATCCTTAAGGGGCGGCGGGCGACGTAATGGGTGGTGGGTGGGAAAAGATTTAATAAAATCCAGCAAAAAACTCAAAAGCAAAGCTTTCGAAAAAAAGATCATAAGGGACTAAGTCCCTACTAAAACAAGTTTTTTAGTTTTCTAAAAGGGATCCTAAGGGGCGAAGCCCCTTTAACCACAACAGACTTTTTTACCTTAGACTTCAAACCTTTGATTTCTGCCTACAAAATGAGAAAAAAATATTATATATATTTTTATATATTTATATTAATAAATATAAATACCTTATAGGCTGTCCCAAAAATTGACCCACACCTGGGTCAAAATTTGACCCAAAACTGTCCCAATTTTTGACCCAGGTGGATCAAAAATTTATCCTCTGAGGGTGGTGGGTGGGAATAGATAATAAATCTTAAAGTCAAAGCCTTTAAAAAAGTGTTCATAAGGGGCGAAGCCCCTTCATCCACTAAGGCCTCTCAGGCCTTTCAACAGGAATCATAAGGGGCGAAGCCCCTTCATCCTCTAAGGGCGGCGGGCGGGAATAGATAAACAGTAAACAATTATTTACCACAATTTAAGTATTCTTACGGATACTATTAGTGGAGGTGAGAAAATGAAAGAAATAGTTGGATTAATCCCTGACCTTGTAAAAATGGTGGAAGTACCTGGCAACGGCAAAAAGAAAAAAGAGATCGTTCTAAACGCGGTAAGAGAATTCCTCAAATCCATCGGCAAATACTCTCCGATCATGGACCTAATAATCTCCATACTCATCGACGGAGTAGTAGCGTTACTATTTCCAAAACCTGAAAAAGCATAAAAATGATTTCTCCCCGGGGAAGTAAAGCAAGGCAAACCAGGAAACACCCCAGAAGGGGTCTAAGGAAACAAAAACACTCAGGAGGTGGTAACACATGGCAATGAACTTAGAATCAAGAAAAGCAAAGATCGTCTGGATAAGCATAGTAGACGGAAAAGAACAAAAAAAGTATAAAAGCTATGATTTATTCACAGACGTAGAAGCAGACATAAAAACCGCCTTACAAGGATTAGTCTCACTCTGTGAAAACACCAACGCGGTCTATTACTTCGACGAAAGCTACGAAATAATCTAAAAAGGAGGAAATAGCAAATGAGAAGATTAAGAATGAAATTCTATGACTCATCAGAAGGAAAAAGCAAAACCCTATCTATTGATGGAGTATTAGAAACACTAACGCAAGCAGAAATAGAACCAGTAATGCAAAGCTTGATAGGGGTATTAGTACCTACAACCGCACAAGTAGACGAAGCACAAATCGTTGAAACAACGACAAATGAAGTATTCAACCTCATTCAATAAAGAAAAGCACTCATGCCTCTTGACGGGGCATGAGTTTTTTTGATATATTAGTATACGCACGTATAATATACTTTAAAAATGTCACACAACTACCCATCCTCAAGGTCTCCTTTAGCCTTTAAACAGGGATCACAAGGGGTGGAGGGCGGGAATAGATAATCAATTAAAAAAGGGGGAAACCACCATAAAACATCAAAACTACACCAAACTAACGGACCAAGAACTAGTAACCCTCTCCAAAAAAGGCGACAAAAAATCAAAAGAAACCCTATTCACCAAATACAAAGGCTTTCTTGTCAACGAAGCCAACAAACTCACTCAAAGTTGCGGGATAGACTTTGAAGACAGCTTTGGAAGTTTAACTTACCTATTCTTATGTGCGATTGACAACTTCAATCTCAAAGGAAATTTCACAGGATACATGAAAAAATTCATACTACTAAAAATAAAAAGCGACATTGGAAAAAGAAAAGCAAAAATGCCCTACGTACCAAAAGAGTACCCCTTTTACCTAAGAAACTTAGAAGAAGTAATGATCGTTGAAGAAGAGATTGCGAACTACGAATAAATTTCTTTAAAATGGCCGGGCAGCTGAGTTTAAGGGACTGCAGGGCCTTCCTAAAATGGTCAGGCAGCAGAATGAAGAAATAAAGATTTCTTTACTTATGGGCGGGGAGCGGGGGAAGGGCGCTATCAAAGATCCTTTTCCTCAAGGGTGGGCTGCAGAATGAAGAAGTAAAGATTTTCTTCCTTATGGGTGGGCAGTGGGGGAAGGGCGCTATAACACTCATTTTACAAAAGCTCAATGTCAAAATAGCACACCTTCAAAAACATATGGTATAATTAGTTTGACAAATAAAAACAATCCACTAATCTTATTATTTATTTTTTTCAAAAAGAAGGGGGTAGCATGTAATGCTTAAGGTGATGGGGGCCTACAAATTAGGCAAAGATTCGGGCTTAATTCTATACCACGATACAAAAGAAAAACTCTATTATGCTTACCTATACTCCATGGGTCTAATGTTATATGGAGACTCCATAGAACAATCTCTTAATGAAACCATCCAGGTTTTAAGCGAATACCAAGAATTTATAGAAAAAGGCAAGTTAAACCCAGTAACTCTATTAAAAAAAGAAAAATTGAGTAAAACTATTCAATTATATTGGGGCATATTAAAAGCAAAAATTATTTCACATTCTAACAACAAAAAGAATATGGAAGATAGTATAGATCAAATTAATCAAGGAATCATTCACTTAAAACATGCCTTTTAAAAAACAATAATTATAACAATCAAATGGGGAATTATCCCCATTTTTTTACTCTAATCTTCAACTTTAATCCCCATTTAATTAATATTCAGTAAAATTAACTCTAACAAGTAATTGATTTTTCAACAGCTTATGCTATAATAATTATCGAAAAACAAAAAAATTTTACAATTTCATCTTAAAACAACAATTAAAACTTAACTTTAAACAACTACAAGGATTTTATCAAAACAGCAACTCACAAAACCTAACAGGGGGCTTGACTCGAAGATGCGAAAAGCAGCGGTTCACTTAATAGACATAGCGCTCATATTCATTATGAACGCCTTCTTATTGAACCTACCAATAACCATCTCAATAATCTCATCTCTAATAATATATCTCGGGATATATTCCTTCAGAACATACGACACAGAAACAATGAAAAGTTACACAGAATCTTTAATAAAAACCACCGTTGGTACTCTTGTGAGTTTCATCGTCATACTAATTATCTACTTCTTCCTAAGTAAGTACTTCAACAGATACTTTTTCCTTACCAACCTATTGTACACAATAGCCCTCTTACCAATAATACACAAAATAGAATACAATATCTACGAAAAACACATGCCTGTAAAAAACTACCTCGTAATAGGCAGAAAAGAAGAAATAGGCAACATAATGGAAGAAATCTCAGAAAAAGCGTTAAACAAAATAAAATTCACACAATACATAAACCCAAACCCAGTAACACTTGATGAAATAATAAAACAAAACACACAAAAAACATTAACCCAAACAATACACGGCATAGTAATAACAGACCCAGAACTAGAAGAAAGAGTAAAACCACAGATACAAAACTACAAAGCAGAAGGTTTAGAGATTCAATACTTACCGAACATGGTAGAAAAATACCTAAAACGCATACCAATAGAAGTCGCTCAAAAATTCAAAGAATATTACCAAGTGGTGTTTCAAAAAGTAGAAGAGTACCCTTCAAAAAGATTTCTTGATATAATAATATCGGCCATCGCCTTAGTAATACTCTCCCCAGTAATACTAATATTATCTCTAATAATACGCATTGAAGACGGAAAACCAGTAATATACACGCAAGAAAGAATAGGTCTCAACAACGAAAAATTCACAATGCACAAATTCAGAAGCATGAAAAACAACACAGAAAACAGTAACGCTAAATTCGCAACTGATGAACAAGACAGAATACTAAAAATAGGCAAAATTATTCGACCAATAAGACTCGATGAAATACTCCAGTTCTATGATATACTAAAAGGCGATATGTCTTTTGTAGGTCCTAGGCCTGAACAAATAAAATTTGTAGAAGAATACAACCAACTCATCCCTTTTTATTGGGCAAGGCACAAACTAAAACCAGGCTTAACAGGCTGGGCACAGATAATGTACAAATACTCATCTAATTTAGAAGAAGTGAAAACAAAACTCAGCTATGACCTATACTACGTAAAAAACAGAGACATATTTCTTGATGTGAATATCGTGTTCAAAACCATAGAAGCAGTATTTTGGAAAAGGGGAGCGGTGTAGTGCCAAAAAAAATATTAATTCTAGCTAATCATATAGATTGGGTGTTTTCTTTAAGGAAAGAACTTATTGAAAGATTTATAAAAGATTATAGTGTTATCATTTCAATACCTTATAAAAAAACTGAAAAAATCGAATATTTTAAAAATCTAGGGTGTGATTTCGAGTATATAAAATATGAAGCAAGATCTACTAACATTTTTAAAGAACTTGATTTAATAAAAGAATATAAAAAAATAATTAAACAAATAAAACCCGATATAATATTGACCTATACAATAAAACCAAATATATATGGAACTTACGTAGCTAAAAAATACAAGATACCAATTATTCTCAACATAACAGGGTTAGGATCTGGTTTTAACAATAATAGTATTAAACATTTGGTAACAAATATGTACAAATACGCTTGTAAAAATGCTTCTTTCATATTTTTCCAAAACAAAGAGAATTATAAATATTTTATAGACAATAAAATTGCAGAAAAAGCTAAATCCAAAATTCTACCAGGTTCAGGTGTTAATTTAGAAAAGTTTAAGCCTACGAAAAAATCAAAAGATGATGGAATAACAAGATTCCTTTTCATAGGTCGAATTATGAAAGAAAAAGGCATAGAAGAATACTTAGAAGCTGCAAAATACATTTCTAATAAATATACCAACGTAGAATTTCAAATCTTAGGTCCATTTGAAGAAGAAAAGTACAAAGATGTAATTATAAATCTTAACAACACAAAAATAAAGTATTTAGGAAAATCAGATGATGTAAGAAAAGAAATTAAAGAAGTAGATTGCATTATAAACCCTACTTACCATGAAGGAATGTCAAATGTTCTATTAGAAGGAGCGGCTATGGGGAAGTCTCTTATTGCAACTAATATTCCAGGATGCAAAGAAATAGTTGAAGATGGTGTAAATGGGTATTTGTTTGAACCAAAAAATACACAAAAACTAATAGAGAAAATAGAACAGTTTTTAAAGTTATCTTCTTCGGAAAGAGAAAAACTTGGTAGGGCGGGTAGACAAAAAGTTGAAGAAAACTTCGATAGAAACATTGTGATAAAAGCATACCTTGAAACAATTAGAAAGATACTAAATTAGTGCGTGAGATATCAAGTATCTTAATTCATTAAGAGGGTGATTTAATGTCAAATGTTCTTGTAACAGGTGGAGCTGGATTCGTTGGATATCACTTTTCTAAAAAGATTTTAGACAATAACTTTTCAACTATAATTTTAGACAATTTGGATGACTATTACGATATCGAACTAAAATTAAAAAGATTGTCTCTTTTAGGAATTGATACTTCAGAAATCAAATATGGAAAAGAACAAAAAAGTAAAATGTACAAAAATCTAGTATTTGTAAGAGGAGATATATGTGATAAAGAGCTAGTAGAAAATCTCTTTTCTAAAAATAACCTAGATTATGTAGTTCATATGGCAGCAAGATCGGGAGCAAGGAATTCATTTTCTAATCCCCTAGAATATATAAAAAATAATGTCGAAGGCACTACTAATATTTTGGAAATTGCGAATAGATATAATGTTAAGCATTTTTTATTCACTTCCTCTAGTTCAGTTTATGGAAATATGGAAGAAAATAAAGATATCAGTGAATTGAAACCTATATCGTTGTATGGAGCTACCAAGTTATCTGCAGAAATAATCGCAGAAACATATGCCAAATCAAAAAAACTTCCAATAACAATATCAAGATTATTCTCCGTTTACGGCCCTTTAGGAAGACCGGATGGGTTTATATTTAAATGCATAGAAAGCATAAAAAATGAAATATCTATCGAGCTTTTTAACAATGGGGAAATGTGGCGTGACTTTATTTACGTAAAAGACGTGAGCGAAATATTATTTAGAATACTACTATCAATTCCTGAAAGGGGCTTCAAAGTATATGATGTGGGAAGTGGAAAAGCTACTAAAATAACCGAAGTGCTTCAAATCTTGGAAGAAATCTTAGGTAAAAAATCAATAGTAAAAAATATCAGCGGAAGTAAAAACGAAAGCATAATAACAAAAGCACATAAAGAATTGATCTACCAAAATGTAAACCTCGAAAAAGTATCTGATTTGAAAGCAAACCTAAAAGATTTTTTACAAACCCAGAAAGTCTATTAAAACTAGAGACTTTGAAAATAAAATAATTTTCAAAAATAAGATTTTGATTTTAAAAGGGTTACAGGGCGAAGCCCTCCATCTCGCGGGTCTAAGGGGTCGAAGGCCTCTTCCTTAGAAGGGTGGGCAGCGGGGCGAAGGGGAGCTAAAGAGTTTTTTAGGGTTTTACCTAAAGTATTGAAAAAATCCCCAGGAGGTCAAAAATTGATACCTAACTATAAAAAACTAGATAACACAAAAACATACTTGGTAACAGGTGCAGCTGGATTTATAGGGTTTCATCTTTCTAAAAGATTATTAAACGAAGGATGTAGTGTAATTGGATTGGACAACTTAAACGATTATTATGATGTAAACCTAAAAAAGGATCGGTTAAACATTTTAAACCAACAAGAAAAATTCAAATTTAAATATGTAGATATAAAAGATAAAGAAAAATTAGAGGAAATATTCAAAAAAAACAAGATAGATATCGTCGTTAATCTAGCGGCTCAGGCTGGGGTAAGATACTCTATACAAAATCCTGATGTTTACATTCAATCCAACGTAGTTGGTTTTCTAAATATATTAGAAATGTGTAGGCATTACAAAATAGAACATTTAGTTTATGCTTCATCTAGCTCAGTCTATGGTTTGAATGTAAAAATGCCTTTTTCGGTTCACGATAATGTAGACCATCCCTTAAGCTTGTATGCAGCTACTAAAAAGTCTAACGAATTGATGGCACACACTTACAGTCATTTATATGGACTACCAACAACAGGCTTGAGATTTTTTACTGTTTATGGCCCGTGGGGAAGACCCGATATGGCATTATTCTTATTCACTGAAGCTATTCTTAATGACAAACCAATAAAAGTATTCAATTATGGTAAAATGAAAAGAGACTTCACATATATAGACGATATAATTGAAGGGGTAGTAAGGGTATTAAACAATCCACCCCAACCAAATCCTAATTGGGATAAAAGAAATCCAGATCCAGGAACAAGTAGCGCTCCTTACAAAGTATACAACATTGGGAACAATAACCCAGTAGAATTGATGACATTCATTGAAACATTAGAAGAAAAATTAGGGAATAAAGCAAAAAAAGAGTTCTTGCCAATGCAAGACGGAGATGTACCGGAAACCTACGCCGATATAGATGATTTAGTAAAAGATTTTGGATTTAAACCAAGTACCAGTTTAACTGACGGAATTGAACGATTTGTTGAGTGGTATAAGGAGTATTATTAATTGAAAAAATTAAACATTTAATCAGAATAAGGATAGTGATTCTTTATTAAAATAAAGAAACTAAAATTGGAAGAATTGTTACTAATTATGTATATATTATTATCCCCCTTTTATTTTTTTAGAAGTGGACTACCGCAAATAGCTGATTTTCTAGTGGTTGCTTTTATTATTGTGTTTTTGATTAAGAATAATTTTGAAGTATATACATTGAAAAAAGGGAATCCACTGAATTTTCTATTTTTATTTGTCATATGGGCTTTTGTGATTACATTATTTTGGGTAATAATAATTAACAACATTTCAATTATTATATATCCTGTGTATTACTTATATAATTTTTTATTTATTTATTTTTTATATATTTTGTATGAAAAAAACATGAATATCTTACCTATTATATTTAAGACTACATGTTTCTCGTTAATCATACAGTTTTTGTTATCATTTTTTGTAATAGATCCTTCTAGTTTTAGGCAAGTAATTTTTTTCAACAATCCCAACCAACTTGGATATTTTGCACTTACTAGCACAACAATTTTTCTTTTTTTATCTGAATACTTTAAAATGAACAAAATTCTGTTCGCCTTAACATTATTGAGCGGAATATATTTAACTTTCCTTTCATTATCTAATGCAGCAATGATAGCTCTTTTTCTATTATTGATTGTACATTTTTTTAAATTTTTTAAAAGAAGTTTAAAATATTTAGTCCTTTTTTTGGTGCTCTTATCTATCTTGTTTCCGTTTATCCCCGAAGATTCTTTAATCACTACTATAACAAACAATGTGTATCTAAGAATAACAAGTATACCAGAAGAATCGGATGCAAGCCTTGCCAAGAGAGGTTATGATAGAATAGTTAACCATCCGGAATTTTGGTTTTTTGGAGCAGGGGAAGGCGGTTTTCAAAGGTTTGAATCGGTTTTAGGGGGTGAGATTCATAGTTCTTGGGGAACAATATTTTTTTCGTATGGACTGATTGGTACACTTTTGTTTTTATTGTTCTTTTTGAATGTTTTTGAATATAAAAAAAATTTCTTTTATTTTTTGCCAGGTTTCTTTTATGGGCTAGCGCATCAAGGATTAAGATCTACAGAGTTTTGGATTTTATTGTTTATATTTTACGTGTCATATGAGATGAAAATATCTCGTACCCATGAAAAAAATATCGGATATTTAACAAAATGTGAAAAGAGTAGTCTAAATTCTTTGAATAGATACTGAATATAACAGAGCCATGGTACATAGAGAAGATAGAACAACAAGGAAATACAATCAACATATATGGGGATAACGGACTTTGTTTATTGCCTTTGATAAATTTGATTAAACTCCAGCTTAACTACCTGTTAAAGCACCAATATTATTTTATGAGGTGAAGAAAATATGAGAAGTTTGTGTTGTAAGAATTATTTTGTTTTTTTGCTAATAATTATATCGGTCTCTCTTCTGTTTTCTCAATCTTTTGAAGTGAATGGTTGGATTAATTATGATTTCGAAGATCCAACTAATCTTATTCAAGGTCGCTTAGTTTCCCCTCTAATGGGTGGAAATTTTATTGCGAGTGGGGGTTTTAAGAGAGACAATTATGTCATTCCTCCATATACAGATATTCTTCATAACAATTATTGGTTTTGGAATGAAGGCTATTACTCATATGAAAGTAATCTTTTTAATTTAGACATTGGTCTCAAACAAAATTCAGCTGGTCCTGGCAATATTTACAAACTATTTGTTGATGATAACAGTGATTTTTCATATCCAACTCTAAATATTATTGCTCAAGGGACGCAAGGCAAAGTGAAAGTAGAAAATCTTTGGGGAGGCCTAAGATTGTATGAATACGAAAATCATCCCACTAAATCTTTAAATTACAGAGCAATTGTAATTTCTCCTTTTGAAGGACTTGAGATTGCATATGAAGAAAGTATTCTTTATTTAGATAGGTATTTTGATCCTTTTTATTTTTTTGCCCCCCTCCCTCTACCAGCTGTGCAAGAATCTTTTCATATGTCCACTGCCCCTTGGTATTCAGAGTTTGATGATAATTCTTTAATTGGAGGATGGATCAAGTATACTATGAAAGATTCGAATATATATTTCGAAATTTTAATAGATGATATCAATATGAATAGATTTTTACAACCAAATTCTTATCAAAATCCTGATAAGTTAGCTTTTTTAGGAGGGTTCTCAACAAAAAAAGGTTTTTTTAATATTTTTTTTGAAATTGCGGGTGCTACTGCGTTTACTTTTCAAAGAACCGAAGATGAATTTACATATGAATATGTTATTTTCGAAGGCTCTGATCTTTCCCTTGAAAATAATATGATTGGTTACGTGCATGGAGAAAACAATTTAGCAACGGCTGTTAGATTAGAATATAATAAAAGTAAATGGTTTGCTCAAATTGATTATGAATTTTTGATGCATGGCACAAGAGATCTTGAACAACCTTGGTATGGAGATGAAATGCCCAATAGTACACAGTGGTTAACTGGTGAATTAGAGACAGTCCATTCTCTAACATTATTATTGGAACATCGTTTTCAAAATATTTCTTCTGTAATAGAAGAATTAAATTTGGGAATTAGATTTGGAGTTATTGGCAATAAACCTTTTTTAGGCACTACTTTTTCAACGTCGTTTCTGTAAATTTTGTTAAATTACCTCTTGTGTTGAATGCTTCAGGATTAAAAAATAGCAATAATGCTTTTAAAAAGATAGAATGGGACCTTTGAATTTTTAATTATTGAAGTGTTAACCCAGATTGGAGGTTTAGTAATGAAGATATATGTAGCATCCTTTAATTTTTCGCCAGGTCATCTTTCCCATTTGATTGCTTGGTACAAACTGTTTACCCTTGTTGGATATGAAACAAAGCTTTTGCTTGATTATGGGTACAAGAATTTAATAGAAAAAGAGTTCGATGTAGAATATATTAATTCCAAATTGAACGATCGCTTTGAGGTATTGAAAACTGATGTTCTCCTCATTCAAAATCCATCCATCAAAAACCATAGCTTAGCAAAAAGATTCAAAGAGAAAGGAACAAAGATTGTCTATATATACCATGAACCATGGGATAGTTTGAAAGAACGCTTTAAAGAAGGGGTTAAACAGGCTTTCAAATCGTCAGTAGCTCACTTTTTTTCTACTAAGTTATTGAGTTTATCTGATACCATTATAGTCCCTTCAAAGTTTGCGTTGAAATTATATGAAAAGCGTGATTTTAAGTATAATTCAAATGTTTCTGTTATTCCGCTTATTTTTGATGATGAAACAAAAGGGTTCGAACTTACACCTGAGAATAAAATTTATTTTTCTTACGTAGGTACCGCATGTAAAGGCCATGGTTTTGACGAATTTTTGAATCTTTTGCTAAGTTTTGATAAAAAAGAGTTAATTGATTTACCTTTCAAATTTCAAATATCTACTAAAACTGATATTTCAGATCTTATGAATAAGAAGATTCGCTTTTTGATAAAAGAAGGTTTTTTAAAAATAAATCAGGGTAAACCTTTAAAAAACTCAGAAATTAACCAAGCATACGTTAACTCCTTTGCTGTTTGGAATCTCTATAACCGTTCAACTCAAAGTGGTGTACTTCCAAAAGCTCAAATGTTTGGCACAGCCCCAATAGCTTCCACCATTGGAAGTTTTCCAGAGTTTATACAAGATGGAGTCAATGGTTTTTTAATAAAAGATTATAATTTCAATAACTTAAAAAAAACAATTTATAGTGCATTTGAAAATAGGGAAAAACTGTTTGAAAATTGCAGGTCTAATTTCTTTCAAAAGTTTTATTTCGCGAATTATGCTAACGAGATGAAACATATAGTGGAGAATATGTTTTAGGCATTTATAATCACTAGCAAAACGAAATGAAAAAAGTTTTCCCAAAAGTAAAAAATATTATTTGACAATTTCTAACTACTTAAGGGTTAAAGGGATAAGTCAATCTTTTTTCTTTAATGTTGTTGTAAAGCACAATCTAACTCCAGCTTAATAACCTACCACTTTCGTAAGAGAAACTTTTTCTAAAATGTTTAAGGAGCTATAAAAATGTGCAAAATATCAGTGATTATTCCAGCATATAACGCGGAAAAAACTATAGAAAATACCTTAAAGAGCCTCGTTTATCAAACTTTTACTGATTTTGAAGCGATAATCGTAAATGATGGTTCAACTGATAATACAGTTCAAAAAATTCAAAATACTTTAAAAGATGTTAATTTTCAATGGAAATTAATTAGTCAAATCAACAAAGGTGTAAGTGCCGCAAGAAACAGAGGATTAATTGAAGCTAAGGGAGATTATGTTTGTTTTTTAGACGCAGATGATTATTATGCAGAAACCTTTTTTGAAAAGATGTACAACAAAGCAAAAGAGAGTAATTATGACATTGTTTTTTGCAATTATAGGGATGTTAATGAAAAAGGGAGAAAACTATCTATTTATCAGAAACAAAATGAATACATGGGTAAACCTTTAACCGGTGAAGATGTTTTATATTTAATTTTAAGCAAAAAAATATGGGTGCACATGGGGGCTGCTATTTATAATAGATCGTTATTAATTAAAAACCACATATTTTTTAAAAGTGGTAGTCGTTTTGGAGAAGATACAGAATTCAACATCAAAGCTTTTTCCCATTCTAAATTAGTAAATAGCCTATCTGATACTTTAATGTACTATGTGAAAAGAAACGAGTCTGCTACCAATCAACAACATGATTTGAGTGTTTTTCATTCTCAAGCTTCTCTTAGAAGGTCACTAGCTTATTTAGAACGAACAAATCCAAAAAACATAAAATTAATCAATTTATTAAAAGTAGAAATTCTAAGAAAAAACCTTCATAATCTATTTCACCTTTATAGAAGTTCGAAAATTGATAATGAAACCATGGAAAAAATTTTACAAAACAAAGTTATTAAAAGTAATTTAAGTAAGTTAAAGAAAAAGGAATTGACCACCTCAGAAAAATTTGGGCTTTTTTTGATAAAACATTGTCCTGTAAAATCAAGAAGAGTAATAAACTATTTCAGCAATTTATTTTACAAAATTTATAAATATAAATCTTACAGGTAAGGTTTACTCTCAAAAAGTGTGCGCCAACAATGAAATATGAACAAATAATTAAATAATCTGGTAGCATGTAATAAAACACAAAAATACATAAGGAATGATACCAGATGAGAAAAGAGTTACCCAAATTCTTTGAAAAGGTATCGAACATAACAGAGCTAGGCTAAAAAAGCATAGCAAAAATTAAAACAATAAGAAGATACAATCAACATATATACCGATTGCAGAGTTTGTTTACTATTGTTGTAAAATTTAATTTGATTCCAATTTACTTACTTAGTGTGAAAAAAGTAAAAAAACAATAGAGTATATGAAAATATACTACAGAAGAACCTTGTTGATAAAACAAAACATAGAAAGAATAACACAAAGATATGGAAGAAATAGAACTTACGTTCTATTTGGGAAAGATAAAGAAATGAAGGAAATAATAGAAGGGATATTGAAAGAGTTGAGAGTTAAATACATAACAGAAAACGATATTGAAAAAATAGAAAGTACAAACGTTGTACTATACTGGAATGTTGAGGATAAAGAGAAACTCGAAGGTTTGAAGTGTGAGTTTTTGATGGGGAGTTGAAACAAAAGTTATGTGGGAGAAAGTAAAGGATAATTTGGCTCTCTTCCAAAAAAAGCGGATAGGGAAAAATGAAATATGATCAAAGAATTAAAAAATTTCGTATCATTTAGAAAAATACTAAATATACCCGAAGCGATATCAGATGAGAAAAGAGTTATCCAAATTCTTTAAACAGATATTGAGCATAACAAAACCAGGCCACATAGAAAAGCTAGAACAACAAGGATGAACAATCAACATATAAAAAGATGACATATTTTGTTTATTGTTGGCAATAATTTTAATTTAACTCTAGTTTAAATACTTACTATTTTCGTGGGAGAATCAATAAAGGTTTTTCTACACTCACTTAACAAAAAGTAATTAGGTATGGAAATTGGTTAAAAATATCCGATTTTTGTAGCACTCTAATATACAAAGGAGAGAAAATTAACGTGAAAAAAGATTTATCGATAATAATACCTCACTACAATATTTTTGAATTACTAAGAAAATTGTTAGATTCTATACCTAAAAAAGACAATATTGAAATAATAGTAATAGATGATAAAAGTGATAAAAAAGGTTTTGAAGAAATAGTAAAAGAAAAAAAGTATGAACATGTAATTTTTTTAAAAAATGATACAAATAAAAAAGGCGCAGGAACTTGTAGAAACATAGGACTTGAAAAAGCAACTGGAAAATGGGTGCTGTTTGCCGATGCAGACGATTTTTTCATGGAAGGTTTTTATGAAAAAGTGGCTAAATATTTTGACTCAGATTATGATGTTATTTTTTTTACACCAACAAGCATCTATATTGATAACCAAGAAATAGCCGATAAACATATCCAAGCGGAACTTTTATTATTAAATTATATCAATAATCCCAATGCCCTAAATGAATTATTGTTAAGATATAAATTTCCACCTCCTTGGTCAAAAATGATACGGCGAGATTTTATTTGTGAGAATGATATTATGTTTGAGGACGTAATAGCTTCTAATGATGTAATGTTTTCCACAAAGGTGGGCTACCATATGGAAAAATTTATTGTCTTAAACGAAATTATATACTGCATAACTATGAGGCATGGTAGCTTGACCACAAATATGAATGAACAGGTTTTTGATGCACGTTTAAACGAGTTTATAAAGTATTATCACTTTCTAGAAACCAAGTTAGATAAAACAAATTTTGAATTGCTAAATTTAAGAGGATATCATTATTTATCATTGATTTTAAAATACAAATTGGGAATAAAAAAATTTATTTCTGTATTTTTTGTTTTAAGAAAAAATAGAATAAAAATTTTTGAATTACGTTTACTTAATCCCTTCTATACTTTCAGAAAAATTTCTGGTATTTTAAAACAATGGAGAAAAGACAAAAAATACTTTACGAAAGAACCTTAGATTTACAAGTTTTAATTATTTAGAAAAACTCATAAAAAGCTAAATACTTTCTCAAGTGTTAAATCTGTAGTATCACATAATAGGGTCTAAAAGATATTTCTCTTTATTCACTAAAAGGAGTTGATTAACAAATGAAAATCACAGTTCTAGGTCTGGGATATGTGGGCTTATCATTGGCAGTACTACTTTCTCAACACAATGAAGTATTAGCCTTAGATGTGGTAAAAGAAAAAGTAGACATGATTAACAATAAAAAATCACCGATAACAGACAAAGAAATACAAGACTACTTAAACACAAAAAACCTTAATTTAACAGCCACAACTGACAAGCAAAAGGCTTATAAAAATGCAGAATATATAATAATAGCAACACCCACAGATTATGATACGGAAAGAAACTATTTTGATACAAGTTCTGTTGATGGTGTAATAAAAGATGTACTTGAGATCAACCCAAAGGCAACAATGATAATAAAATCAACTATTCCCGTTGGATATACAAAAGAAGCAAGAGAAAAGTTTAAAACCGAGAATATAATATTTTCTCCAGAATTCTTGAGAGAAGGAAAGGCCTTATACGATAACTTATACCCTTCAAGAATAGTCATTGGAGAAAAGAGCGAAAGAGCGAAAATATTCGCAGATTTATTATTACAAGGAGCGATAAAAAAAGATGTCCCAACATTATTCACAGACTCCACAGAAGCCGAAGCGATAAAATTATTTGCCAACACATATTTAGCTATGAGAGTATCTTTCTTCAATGAATTAGACACCTTTGCTGAAATAAGAGGATTAGACACTAAACAAATAATAGAGGGAGTATGTTTAGATCCAAGAATAGGAAATTTCTACAACAACCCTTCATTTGGCTATGGTGGGTACTGCCTTCCAAAGGATACAAAGCAATTATTAGCAAATTATGAAAATGTACCGAATAGTTTAATGACAGCCATAGTAGAAGCAAACAGAACAAGAAAGGAACACATAGCAAATATGGTAATAAAAAGAAATCCAAAAGTAGTTGGAATATATAGATTAACAATGAAAAAGGATTCAGATAACTTCAGGCAATCAGCTATTTTAGATGTAATGCAGATCTTACGAAAATATGGAATTGAAATAATTATTTACGAACCAGAATTAAAGGGAAACAACTTTTACAATTTAGAAGTAATTAACGACATTAACCAATTCAAACAAAAATCGGAGTTAATACTGGCAAACAGAATGCATGAAGAATTAAAAGATGTGATAGAAAAGGTTTATACTAGAGATTTGTACCAGAGGGATTGAAAAACAATGTTTGCAAAATTCTATTTTTTATAGTATAATCTTTTTATATTGTTCAAAAATTGAACGAAGGTGTTGAATATAATGCAAGATAATGAGATACTCATTTTAGAAGAATTAGAAAAGAATTCTAATATAACTCAAAGAGACCTTTCAGAAAAAACAGGGCTATCCTTGGGAATGGTGAACATACTTTTAAAAAAGTTCATCAAAAAAGGGTTTGTCAAATTAGAAAGGTTAAACGGCAAGAGTTTCAGGTACATATTAACCCCAGAAGGATTCAAAGAAAAGAGTAAAAAGACAATAGAGTATATGAAAATATACTATAGAAGAACATTCCTGATAAAACAAAACATAGAAAGAATAACACAAAGATATGGAAGAAATAGAACTTACGTTCTATTTGGGAAAGATAAAGAAATGAAGGAAATAATAGAAGGGATATTGAAAGAGTTGAGAGTTAAATACATAACAGAAAACGAAGTTGAAAAAATAGAAACTACAAACGTTGTACTATACTGGAATGTTGAGGATAAAGCAAAACTTGAAGGGTTGAAGAGTGAGTTTTTGATGGGGGGTTGAAACGAAAGTAATTAAAACGCAAGTAAAGGTCAATTTTTTACTAGCATATTAAGAAAATAACAAATTACCTTGAATGCGATGCTTTATTTTAAATGAGGTGATTTATGAAAAAAATATTATTATATTCGGAATGTCATGAACCTTATTTAGAAACCTTTGTAAATATTATAAACTTGATGGGAAATAAAGAAATATTTATTGCTACTAATGAAAAGAGGGTTGATTGGTTATTAGAAACAAACCCTAATTTGTATTCTAACGTTAAATTTATAAAACTAAATGAAAGTCTTTCATTTAAGAAAACCCTGGTAAAAGCGTCGTTGAATTTAGTGAAAAATTACCTAGGAATAAAAAAGGCTATTAAAAATAATAAGATAGATAATTTCGTTGTATTGGAAATCTATAATGAAAAATTACAATTTATAATGAGTTTTGATTTTTCATTTAAAAATTTAAACAAAATTTTAACAATACATAATATTCATAGATATTTTAAAGTCGATGCAAATTTAATAAAGAAATATAATTTACAGAGTCCTAAAAAATTTCAAATTAGGTTTTTAAGAAAATTCAATAAGATTGTGGTTTTACAGGATAACCTGGCGAAAACTTTAAAAGTTAAATATGGTATTGATTCAATAATAATCCCTTATAAATTAACAAAACCAATTTATATAGAAAAAAGGAAAAACTTTTTGGAAGATTGTAATAAACAAAAAATTAAATTCGTAGTTCCTGGCGGTGTAGAATCAAAAAGAAAAAATTACTATTCAATAATTGACACTTTTTCTATTTTTAGTAAAGAGTCTTACGAATTAGTATTTTTAGGAAAAGTTATAGAAAGAGATATCATTGACTATGCAAAGAAAAAAAACATAAATATAAAATATTTTGATTCTCATTTATCAGAAAATGAATTTAACAATGAAATAATTACTTCCCATTTTTTAATTGGTTTAATATCTAACGAGTTGCCGTACGGGGAATTAAAGGTAAGTGGTGTAGTTTTTGATGGTGCCTCTTTAGGTGTACCAGTTATAGTAAATAACGAAAATTTAATATTAAAAAATGGATTATTCATTGTAACTCAAAGTTTGGAGTCTACTTTAAAAGAGATTATCAACGATTTTGAAAATAGTAAATATTATGAAAAATACGGTAAGCCCGCACTTGATAAAATGATAGCAAATACAGCTGAAAAATATATTAGCAATATGGAAAAATTATTGGAATAATTTTAAGTAAAGACTACATTAAACATTAATTTCTTTATAGTATTAGGAAACTAATCGAAAAAATCCGGATAAGAAAAAGGAAATATTAATATAAAATTAAATCGTCGAGTATTATGCAGAAGAATACAAGATACAACATTAATTGAGGAGGAACCCAAATGAAAACCGCACTCATCACAGGAATAACAGGACAAGACGGAAGCTATTTAGCAGAATATCTGCTTGAAAAAGGATATATAGTTCATGGAATTATAAGAAGATCCTCTTCGTTCAACACTAAAAGAATAGATCACATATATCAAGATCCTCATGAAAAAAATAGAAGATTGATCCTGTACTATGGAGATTCAACTGATTCTACAAATCTTATCAGAATCATGAAAGAAGTAGAACCCGATGAAGTATACAATTTAGCTGCTCAAAGTCATGTTAAGGTTTCTTTTGAATCGCCAGAATACACCGCTGAGACGGTAGCTTTAGGAACGCTAAAGATTCTTGAAGCTATTAAACTCTTAGGTTTGGAAAAGAAGACAAAATTCTATCAAGCAAGTACATCTGAGCTCTACGGGAAAGCGCAAGAAATACCACAAACTGAAAAAACACCTTTCTATCCACGAAGCCCATACGCTGCTGCGAAATTATACGCCTATTGGATAACCATAAATTACAAGGAAGCATACGGATTACACGCTTCTAACGGGATACTATTTAACCACGAATCACCAAGAAGAGGAGAAACTTTCGTCACAAGAAAAATTACAAGGGCAGCGACAAGAATCCTTGTTGGAAGGCAACAAAAGTTATACTTAGGAAATTTATCAGCAAAAAGGGATTGGGGCTATGCACCTGATTACATAAAAGCCATGTGGTTGATGCTCCAACAAGATGAACCAGAAGATTATGTCATAGCAACGGGAGAAACACACAGTGTAAGAGAATTCTGTGAAGAAACCTTTAATAACTTAGGAGTTAGCATCAGATGGGAAGGTGAAGGAAGCAATGAAAAAGGAGTAGTAGACAATTTAGACAGAGAAAAACTCGAAGAAGTGCTTGGTGATATTAAAACACCACTAAAGGTAGGGGATACAATAATCGAAGTCGATCCAGCATATTTTAGACCTACAGAAGTCAATTTGTTAGTTGGAGACCCAACCAAGGCAAAAGAAAAACTAAAGTGGGAAGCACAAGTGAAATTCAGAGAACTTGTAAAAATAATGGTAGAAAGCGATTTAAAACTTGCCTTGAAAGAAAATCAAAGAAACGAATCGATAAAAGAGTAGACAATATTTGAAAGGAGTTCTTTTTAATGAACAAAGACAGTAAGATATACGTAGGTGGGCATAAGGGACTGGCAGGATCGGCCATATACAGAAAATTGAAAAACGAAGGATACACGAATATAGTAACAAGAACACACAAAGAATTAGACTTAACCAATCAACAACAAACACAAGAGTTCTTTCAAAAAGAAAGGCCAGAGTATGTATTTTTAGCAGCAGCAAAAGTGGGGGGAATAGGAGCCAACGTTACATATCCAGCAGATTTTGCTTACATCAATATAATGATAGAAAGCAATGTAATTAAAGCATCATATGACTACGGTGTAAAAAAATTACTTTTCCTTGGAAGTTCATGTATATATCCAAGAGATTGTCCCCAACCAATAAAAGAAGAATATCTACTCACAGGACCTTTAGAGCCAACCAACGAGGCGTATGCAATAGCAAAGATAGCTGGATTAAAAATGTGTGAATACTTCAACAAACAATACGGGACTAACTTTATAAGCGTGATGTTAACCAACCTGTATGGTCCAAATGACAACTTTGATTTAAAAACTTCCCATGTATTACCGGCACTACTGAGAAAATTCCATGAAGCAAAAATAAACAACAACCCATACGTTGAGGTATGGGGAACTGGAAATCAAAGAAGAGAGTTTCTGTATGTGGATGATTTAGCAGATGCTGTTTTACATTTAATGAACAACTATGAAGGTAAAGAACTTATAGACGTGGGAACAGGTAAAGATTTAACAATAAAAGAACTCGCACAATTGATAAAAGAAGTTGTGGGATACGAAGGAGAAATAAGATTCGACACAACCAAACCCGATGGGGTGCCACGGAGGCTCTTAGATGTAACAAAATTGCACAACACAGGATGGAGACATAAGATAGAATTGAAAGAAGGCTTAGAACTTACATACCAGTGGTTTAAGGAGAATTGGAAAAGCTAAAGAGGTTGCTCTCACTAAAATACAAGTGGTTCTTTCTGTTGTTAATTGAACTAATTAACCTATGATATTCAATTTAATAAAAATTTTTTGGAGGCACTTTGAAATAGAGTGTATGTGACTGCAAAAATTGGCCATCATAAGGCTATATGAAGAAACTAAAAGTTATTAAAAGGATAATGTATGGAAGAAACAAATTTGAGATGTTGAGACAGAAAGTACTTTTTCTTGAGAATAATGGATAGGATTCAACAATAGTGGAAAGAACCAGTATTCAGTTAGCCATAGCACAAGAGTTATGTGAGAGTTCAGGTGTTGTCAAATCTTTGAAAAATGTTTTTAATTCATAATAGGATTTTACATAAATATGTAAAAGGTAGATGTTTAATTTCATTCGTATTTTGTAATATTTTATAGCTTTTCAAAGGTAACGAAGGAAAGAATTTCTCAAATTCTTAAATAATATTTGATAAATTCCATGTTATCAAAGTGTTACACAAGTAACTTGATAAGGTTCGAAACAGAGCTGATAAAAGCTTTTATCAGCTACTCAAAAAGCAAAGTAGTTGTTACCAAAAAAATTCTAACAACTTTTTTTCTTGCTGGCTGAAAGTGAACTTTTAAGTATATCTCTCGTTTATTTACTCACCATATTCATTGTAAAACGATTTTACTATTTTGAAGGGTTAAAAGAGGATTTTTTATTGTTGAGTCACTGTTTTAAAATTTTAATTACTAAACTAAATAAGGCAATAAAGTAAACCACATTATAAAGACTTCAGGTTAGGTGAAAATTAAGTGGTAAAGAGTTTATTTCATAAAGTGTTTCAAAGCAATTTTGCTAAAAATGTTTTAATTATGGGGGGAGGGACGGCAGGTGCCCAGATCTTGGGTGCAGTTTTCTCTCCAATAATTACGCGTATATATACTCCAGAGGAATATGGTGTTCTGTCCTTGTTCGTTACAATTTTAGGTTTTATAGCAATCACGGCTAGTTTTAAGTATGAAGATGCCATTCCAATAGCAGGAAACGATGAGCAAGCTATTAATGTTCTGGGTTTAAGTTTTTTAATTTTACTTGTTTATGTCGCTTTTTCGGGTGTGCTTTTTTCTCTTTTTGGTAATAGTATTTTAAGTTTTTTAGATGCTCAAGCTTTAATCAATTATAAGTTTTTGATTCCAATTGGAGTTTTTTTTGTAGGAAATTACAATATTTTAATGCGATGGGGATTTAGAAAGAAGAATTTTAAGGCTATTTCTCAAACTAAATTAACTCAAAGTATTACTGGAAATGTGTTAAAAATAGTGTTAGGCTTATTTGGTATTAAGCCGGATGGGCTGCTGATAGGGCAAATAGTTAGTCAGGGGGCAGGTGCGACCACATTATTAAGGCCTCTGGTGCAAAAGGATAAATTCTTACTAAAAAAAATAAATAGGATTAAAGTAATTGAAAGTGCCAAGAGGTACAAAAATTTTCCAATATTTTATGTTCCTGATCAATTGTTAAATTTTGCGGGTTTACAATTACCTGTGTTTTTTATTTCTTTCTTATATGGAACTGAAATTCTTGGTTTATATAGTCTAGCAAATAGTATTATTAACTTACCCATGAGCTTAATTGGACAATCTGTTGGAGATGTTTTCTTTTCAGAAGCCGCAAACATAGGCAGTTCTAATCCAAAAAGAGTAAAAGATCTTTCTCTTAATTTATTCAAAAAACTTTTTGTTATTGGATTAGTGCCACTTCTTGTATTATTGTTTTTTGGTCCATTTCTTTTTTCTTTTGTGTTTGGCCCTGAATGGTATCTATCTGGAGTATACGCCAGAATTTTATCAGTTTTGATTTTCTCGAGACTAATTTTTACACCTATCAGTAGAGTGTATACTATTTATGAGAGACTAAAAGAACAATTACTTGTAGATTTATTAAGAGTGGTCTTAATTATAATGGTCTTTAGTTTAGCACATTTCTTTTCTTTGAATTCTTTTCTTTATATTACCCTTAACTCTTTTGCTGTTATAATTCAGTATTTTATTGGTTTTTTAGTTGCACAAAGAATACTAAACCAAGAAATTAAAAAGAAAGAGAACGTTTGATTTTTTATAATCTTTTTTATCTTTCTCGTTATATAACCAGCCATGAACTTTTAAAGGCGTGGTTAAAGTGTACTTCTGCTGCGATTTGAACAATGCACTTATTGAACTTTATCAACAAGTGTTAATTTAATTAGCCTCGTGAGACGGCTTTGACAATAATCACCTGGCGTTTATAAATGCTATTATATATGAATACAACAATGGACTGGCAGAAGGTTCTGTGAATAAACTAAAAGTTATTAAAAGGATAATGTATGAAAGAAACAAATTTGAGATGTTGAGACAGAAAGTACTTTTTCTTGAGAATAATGGATAGGGTTCAACAATCAGTGGAAAGAACCAGTATTCGGTTAGCCATAGCAATTGTACAGGAGGAAAAGAAAGGTGATAGAGAAGGTAAAATACAATTATATAAGATTTTTGTATTTTAACAAACACAAAAGTCAAAGAGCGATAGCAAAAGAAATGGGGATACACAGAGCGACGGTTAAAAGAGCTATCAAGCAAGGGAGATAGAGGAGAAACTTGGTATCAATCAAAAAGAAGGATAAAGGAAGCAAAGGTAGATACATAAGTATAGCGATGAAGAGTCTTTTGAACTGAGCCATATTATTTGAACTCTTCTTTTAATTTTTGTTATTGGCTTTTAAAAAGGTAGCACCCCTATAAGCTATAATTTAAATGTGTTGATAAAACAATAAAGAATGAGGAAAAACTAAATGAAAGAGATTTTTTTAGAATTAGTTATTTGATTAATAGGAGTTATTATAAAGATTTATTTGCGCTAAAAAGTTTTTCAAATCAAGATACTATTTCTACGGGTGATTCTATTGCTGATAAAGATGTTCTCGAAAGTTTGTTTAGTTATGGCTTTATAGAAAATAGAGGAATCGATGGGGGTAATTCAAATTTAAATAGTGGAGGAACTATTTATAGTATTAATAGATATGGAATTATCGTAAGGGATATCCTTTAGTTTTATGAAAATGTATAGAAATGATGAATGCATTGAAATAATAATTGAAGATCATAAAAATATGAAGCAAAATTAAAAGACATCGAATTATGATCTAACCAATCTTTTTCACGGACATTTAATATTATCTAATGTGTTCTTTTTCTTTTTAATATTTTTTGCTGTATAATTGCCATGAGCTCTCAGTTCTTGATTTTGTGATTTGTAATGATAGTTAGGATCATATTGCTTCACCTCGCTTTAGTATTGTTTGAGAATCCTCCTTTTACAATTATCCTTCTAATACGGCCTTGAAAGGTCAATCAACTATTGGTGCTTCAAATTTTGCAAATTCTGATGATATAAGGTTCAACCCAATAAAATATAAACATCAATCTATTTGGATAGAATGTACTGTAGATTACAAAAATGGTTTATATACAGGAACATGGAATTATTTATTAGTGGTGATAATATGGATGCTGATTTGGTATTTTCAATAAAGAATTCTGACCATAATAAAATTTATGTTGTCAGAGATAATAAAATACTTTTTCGATTAAAAATTAAAGAACCAGATAAAGACAAATATGATTCTTATGACGGAGAATTAGATATAATGATGGATGGAATTAAAAATCATCCTTTTGATAATTTGTATTTTCAAAGAGATAATCATAAAGAAAAGTTCAAAAAATCGATTTATAAGGTATCTTGGCATGGATTTAGTTATAATCAAAATGGAAATATAAAAATGCCAGTTATAAATCTCAAAAACCAAAAAAATCAAAAAGATTTAGAAATAAGACATGAAGGTAAAATTAAAAACGATAAATTGTTTCCATTTCCAATTTGTAGCTTATATATTCCTAAAAATTTTTTTGATAATTCAATAAAATTTCAAAAAATTCAAGATGGAATACCCAAGGACAATATAATTAATGGAAAAAAAGATGTTTTTTCTAGAATTGATTTTTTTATTTTGCCAAAAAATTATAGTGCAAATGACTTTTTTTTGACATCAGCGAGTTTGTTATATTTAATTTCAGATAATACTTTATTTTCTAGAGAATATCATGGTGAAGTTAGAAAACTGAAAAAATATCATCCTTACAAATCTTTAAAAATTATCGATCATGATATTCTTTATAGAATAGTAGAAAATGAAGAAACATATTTACCTGAGTTGGATAATACATATAGCCTATTTATACATAATCCAAATAATTCTTTTGAAGTACTATATAATAGATTAACAATTATAGGGAATGATAGATATTCTCTAAGAGACGAGCATGATAAAGAATTAGAAAAAATAAAAAATATAGATAATAGCAATGATTAAAAAATTAAAAAGCAGGCGATTTGAATAAAAAAGATCGTCTGCTGTTTCGTTCAAATCAAAAAATCATTCGTACGAGGTCAATTCCCAAATTGCCCCTTTATCACAAGAATTGATTGGTGGAAATGTTTCACCAGTTTCTAAATGAATTTTCATTTCTTCATTAGTAGGTTTAGGTGTTCTTGTTCCATCTGTATATTCTACCCACTTGTAATAAGCATTTGCAGGAGATTTTTCACCTGTTCTATATCTTGCTCCTATATGCATAAAATTCACCTCCTTTCTTATTTACTCAATTCAATTGTACCAAAACATAATGGTTATACAAAATGATAAATACTATATATAGAAAATTATAATGAAATAATATAATAAATATAATTTTATCCACTTACTAAAACGAAAAAAGTGTACCACCCTATCGCACAAATCCTGTATAATGAGTTTTATAGCGCCCTTCCCCCGCTTCCCGCCCATAAGGAAAAGGATCTTTGTTAGTGCCCTTCCCCAGCTCCCATCCACAAGGAAAAAATTCTTTTCCCTTTTCATCCAGCTTTCCGCCCTTCTAATGAAGGTGAAAAAATGTTTCACCCAGCTGCTCGCACATTTAAGGAAGTGGGAAAGGGCTTCACCCCGAGTTGAAAATAAAGATATGGTACCATTTCAAAGACATCGAATTATGATCTAACCAATCTTTTTTATGGGCATCTAATATTATTTAATGCGTTCTTTTTCTTTTTAATATTTTTTGCTGTATAATTGTTATGAACTCTCATTTCTTGATTTTGTGATTTGTAATGATAGTTAGGATCATATTTTTTCACACCACTTTAGTATTGCTTGAGGATCCGCCTTTTACAATTATCCTTTTAATACGGCCTTGAAAGGTCAACCAAGTATCGGATTTATGGGCGGAAGGTGGGTAGCGAACAAACTTTTAAACGAACTTAAAAGTTCAGGCAGCATATAAAAAAGGATAGGAGGACCTATGGCACGAATATATAAACTTGATATAAAAAATTTTAGAGGTATTAAAGAATTTTCCTATACTTTTGGTGATTTAAATTTGATATGTTTGGTAGGGAGAGGAGACTCAGGAAAATCATCTGTCTTAAGTGCAATTTTGTATGTGCTTTATCCAAACTGGAATTTATCTTTTTATGATACTGATTTCTACAATTGTGATATAGAACATCCTATCGAGATTGAAGCAACATTAGTAGGGGTTCCTGACGAATTGTTAAGAGAAGATAAATATGGTCTTTATATAAGAGGTATTGATAAAAAAACTAATGCTATTAAAGATGAATTAGAAGATGGATATGAGAAGGCATTAACAGTTAGATTAAAGGTAGAAAAAGATTTAGAACCGAAATGGCATATAATAAATAGCAGACAAGATTCTTTAACTGAAATATCAGCTTATGATAGGGCAAAATTAAACGCATTTATGGTTTCTGACTATTTAGATGTTCATTTCCATTGGAATAAAGGAAGTCCATTATATTCTTTACTAAAACAAGGGGAAAATGTTGCTACCTCCGAAAAGGATACTATTTTAATAGATACAATTAGGCATGCTAAAAATAAGCTCGATAGTTATCCATTTGAACAATTTCAAAAAGTAATTGATATTCTAAAGTCAAAAGCAGAAGAATTAGGGATAAAACTTCCTGACGTGTCTAATTCTATAGACTTCAAAGATATTTTCATAAAAGATGGGAAAATTAGCCTTCACGATGGAAAAATTCCACTCCGTTTAAAAGGTAAAGGGAGTAAAAGATTAGTATCAATCGCATCGCAAATGGCATTGGCTGAAAGTGGAGGTATAATATTAATTGATGAAATAGAACAAGGATTGGAACCAGACAGAGTAAAACATTTAGCGAGAACTTTATATAAAAACAATAAGGGACAAATGTTTATAACTACCCACTCTCAGGGAATAATCGAAGAGCTTGAAGTGGAAAATATTTTAATACTCAATAATGATAATGGTATGGTGCAATGTAAAAAAAGTGATAAAAAATTTCAAGGTGTAATTAGAGCTTGTCCTGAAGCTGTTTATGCAAAAAAGGTTATTGTTTGTGAGGGTAAAACAGAAATTGGAATTTGCCGGGCATTAGATGATTTTAGAATAACAAAAGGGAAAACAAACCTAACAGCATTAGATGTAGTATATACCGGAGGAGGAGGCAATAATCTTTCTGAAAGAGCACGTGAATTAAAGAGACTTGAATTAGATATTTGTGTGCTTTGCGATTCAGATGAAAAAAATTTAAATAATGAAAAAAAGAAAATGAAGGATAAAGGAATTAAGATATTTGACTGGAATGAGAACAATTCAATTGAACAGCAGGTCTTTAATGATTTACCTTGGGATGCAGTAAAAGAGTTGATAGCGTATCAAGAATCTAAAACGTCTGAAGAATCGGTAAAAAATTGTATTGAAGATAAAATTAAAAGAAAATTAGGCAAGGATTGGAAAGAAAATGATGATCTGGAAATTAGAAAAGTACTTGGGGAAGTTGCACGAGATAAAGCTTGGTTTAAACGAATTGACCATGGTGAATTTCTTGGATCGGTTATTTTTAAATACTTTGATAAGATTAAAGACAAAACGTTAGGGAAAAGACTACAAGAACTATCGGGTTGGATAGATAATGAGTGACTATATAGATTTGAAAAATTTTATTTCTAAAAGGAAAAGTCTGTTAATTGCTCCAGCTGGTTGTGGCAAAACTTATACTATCGCAGAATGTTTAAAATATACGGAAGGAGTGCATTTAATACTAACTCACACTCATGCAGGAGTTGCTTCACTTAAAGAAAAAATTAAAGAGAAAGGTATTAAAACTAATAAATACAGAGTTGAAACTATTGATAGTTATGCTCAAAAATACGTTAATGCTTTTTACTGTCGAAACGATGTTCCTGAACAAGACAGTAAAGATTATTTCCCTTTCATTATTGAAAAAGCATTTGAGTTAGTGAAAATAAAGCCAATAAGTGATGTTATTAAATTAACATATGCAGGTTTATTTGTTGATGAATATCAGGATTGTGCAAAAAATCAACACAAATTTATAATGGCATTATCAGAAATTTTACCAACTCATGTATTAGGTGACCCTTTACAAGGAATATTTAGTTTTCGAGAACAGAAATTGGTAGATTTTGATGAGGATTTAAAGGGTTTTGAAAAATTTGATTTGAAGGAACCTTGGAGATGGAAAAATACAAATCCTGAATTGGGAATATGTTTAATGAAAATAAGAAAGAAATTAGAGAACAAAGAAGATATAGATTTGAATACATTTAAAGATGCTATTGAAGTTGTACATATTAATGAAGAAGATATTTCTAAACCACATACTAATTATAATAAAAAAATCTGGGATTTGCTTAATGAAAGCAACCTCTTGATAATTCACCCAGAAAGTAGAAGTATAAATACAAGAATAAAAATAATAAAGAATTTTGAAAATCGGATTTATTTAGTTGAAGCGATTGATGATAAAGACTTCTATAAATTTTCAAAGAATTTTGATAAAAGCACTCCTGATAATATTTATAAAATAATTTATGATTTTATTTCTACGAAGGCAATATTTAAAAAAACAGGAATTGAGAATTGGTTTAATAAAAAATCATTGAAACAGAAAAAGAATGAGAAAGATAGAGAGAAAATAGAACCAATAAGAAAGAATTTAGAAAAATTACAAAATAAAATCTCTTTTTTACTTATTGCTCAAACTTTAAAGCAAATTAAAAATCTTCCAGGGGTATTGTGTTATAGAAAAGAATTATTTAACGATTTATGTAAAGCATTAGAAGAAGCGGAATATAATAACACATCTGTATATGAATCTATGAAAAAAATAAAGAACAGAAAGCGAAAAATAGGAAGAAAAATTGAAGGAAAATGCATAGGAACTACCTTATTAGTTAAAGGATTAGAATTTGACACTGTTGCGGTCTTAAATGCACATAAATTCGAAGATCCTAAAAATTTATATGTTGCTTTAACAAGAGCTTCTCACAAATTGATAGTTTTTACAAATAGTTCAATTCTATCGCCGTATTCTAAACAGAGAAATGTAAATTAGGAAAAATCCTATTTGCAAAATCAAGAAGGCAACTGCACTTACTAAACGAAATGTGTACCAAAAATAAGTGTCTACTAAACGAAAAGTAGGTAGCAATAGCAAATGTTCATTCAAAAAATTAGCGACAGTTTTTAATTGAAAAAACGCCCATGGAGGGCGCCTTTTCAAAAATTATTTCAATATTTCTTTTAGTTCTTCTATGGTTATTTCTAACAAGTTGTCTCCTATGTAATCTATCGTTTTTTCGTCTGCTTTTCTTATCTTATCTTTTATTTCTTCAGTTAGTTGGTTACCGAACCTTTTGCTTAATATTCTAATTGCAAACTCTTTTTCACCTTCAATTTTTCCTTTTCTTTCTCCTTCTTTTACACCTTCCAATTTAGCCTTTTCTCTGTCTCTTTTTGCTATCTCTTCTAATGTGTTAAACATTTTTGGCACCTCCATTTCTTTTAGCTCTTCGAACCTTTCTTCTATCTCTTTGTAATCTGTCCTCTTTCCGAACAGTTCTATGAATGCGTTTCTGTGTTTATTAAATTTCTCTTTTTCTTCTTCCGGCAACTTTGATATTATCTCTTCATTTATAATCTTTAGCAACTCTTCCGCATTTTTTACCCTTACGTTTGGTTTGTCCGTTAATAAGATTACCCCTAGTGCCTTCTTCATGTTTATTATCGTTTCTTCTTTTATATTACTTAAATTTATTAGTTCATAATTTGCTTTTATTAAGTATTCTTCCATGTTTTTTATCTCTGTTATCTTGTCTTTTACGTCCATTGGTGATGTCCATTTCGCTTTTCCATCGTAAAAGACCATCCCTATTATGACTGGTAGTTTGAATCCTTTTTGCTCTGATTCTTTTTTGTGACTATTCACATATCGTTCCCATATTCTTAACTTGTATGCCAACATCCTGAATGCCATCAATTGGTCAACTTTACTTTGATGCTCTAACAATAAGTATATGTATATATCTTGACCGTTTCCTTGAACCCCCTTCGGGGCGTTTCCTTTTTCTATCTTGTATAGTATGTCCGATCTTTTTACGGAGAAGTCTTTGCCTATTAGTTCAGTTTGTTCACGTTTTAAATCTGTTTCTTTTATTTGTTTTGTTATCTCTCTTGGTAGAAAGGCTTTTAGGAAGTCATAGAATACGGTTCTGTCTTCAAATAATTCTTTGAATATGGAATCTTTTATTGGATTAGACATAAGCTTCTCCTTTTTGGTTTATTTTTTGTTGTGTTTAGCGCCCCTTCGCCCCGCTGCCCACCCCATAAAATTAGTGAAGTGTTTTCTTTGTCAACTTAATTATACCATATCTTTTTGAAGGTGTGTTATCTCATCATATAACTTCTGTATAATAAGTTTTATAGCGCCCTTCCCCCGCTGCCCGCCCATAAAAAAAAAGGTGTCATTTTAAAGACATTGAATTATGATCTAACCAATTTTTTTATTGACATCTAATATTATCTAATGCGTTCTTTTTCTTTTTAATATTTTTTGCTGTATAATTGCTGTGAACTCTCAGTTCTTGATTTTGTAATCTGTAATGATAATTAGGGTCATATTTTTTCACCTCTTGAAGTGCTATATAATAGATTAGCAATGATAGGGGAAGAAGATATTTTCTAAGAGACGAGCATGATAAAGAATTAGAAAGAATAAGAAATAAAGATAAAAGTAATGACTGAAAATTAAAAAGCAGACGATTTGAATAAAGAATTTTACGATCTTTGTATTTTAACAAATACAAAAGTCAAAGAGAGATAGCAAAAGAAATGGGGTACACAGAGCAACAGTTAAAAGAGCTATCAAGTAAGGAAGATAGAAGAGAAACTTGGTATCAATCAAAAAGGAAGATAAAGGAAGCAAAGCTAAATACATAAGTATAGCGATATTGATGAACTAAGATATGTGCAGTTATCGTTAGCAATAGCAATGGCTGAAGGGAAAGTGAAAGAGGGCGGGAAAAACAAAATGAGTGATAAGAAATGGTTCAACAAAGGTGCTAAAGCTGGCAAAGTTGAGAAACGTGAAAAGCTACTAAAGACTTACGAGAAAGCTATCGAGGTAATTTCAAAGTATGCCGTAACCTTGTTTATTAAAGGTTTTGAACTTAGCGAGCTTGGGAGACATAAAAAAGCACTAAAGACTTACAAAAAAATCATCAAGTTATTTCCCCAGCTTGACGTAGCCTGGTTCTACAAAGGTTTTGAACTTAGCAAGCTTGGGAGACACAAAAAAGCGCTAAAGGCTTACGAGAAAGCAATCGAGATATATCCACAGTATGCCGAAGCCTGGTCCAACAAAGGTGTTGCACTTAGCGAACTCGGGAGACACAAAGATGCACTAAAGGCCCACAAAAAAGCCATAGAGATAAATCCACAGTTTGCCTTGGCATACACCAACTTAGGAGAACTATTTTTTAAACTTGGGAATCTTAAAAAAGCTTCTGAAAATGTTGAAAAGGCACTCAAGATAGAGAGCGATCTTGTACCTGCATTGAATTTACAAGGCAGAATCAAAATTGAAGAAAAAGACTATGATGCTGCAAGTGAATCCTTTAAACTGGCAATGTCTTTGGATGGAGCTAATCCAGTACATTTCCTCTGGGATACTTATACCAACTATCTTAAGATAGGATTCAATTTGGATTCAGAATATAAAAAGTATCAAGAAGAAGTCGCCACAATCATAAGAAACCTGGAAAAGATGAATGAAACGTTGTCGAAAAACCAAAAACAGGAAAAAGAGATGAGGGCGTATGTCCTGTATTTTTTAGGGCACTTCTACCTTAAAAGTAATGATATCTTAACAGCAAAAGAAAAACTTCAAGAATGTATCAAATTAAAATCAAAATCCTCAATAAAGGCACCCGCTCGTGAATTGCTCGGCAATATTTGGAACTATCGGATTAAGCCACCCTGGTGGCGCTGGTGGTTAAATTCCCCTTTATATCGCTGGCCTAAGAGGTTCGGATTTTCCATTCTTTTACTGCTTATTTTTGCATTGTTGCTGCTTCACCCATTTATTCCTGGGTGGTTTCCTTCTCTTCAAATAAACTGGTCTCTTTATGTATTTCTTATTGTACTTTTAATAATTATCCTTTTTTTACCAAACATAAAACGCATTCAGATAAAAGGTATTGAAGTAGAACTACAATCTCCTCCCCCCTATGAGCCTGTTCTATCTCCTACGGTAATGGAAGAAATAATGAAGGAAATAGAAGCAAAATATACGAAATTAGAATAACTGAGGTGCAAACAATTTTAACCAAGTTTCCAACGTTTTTGTAACTGTCAAACACAGGAATATCATCTGTTGGACCAATTGTCGGAATACTTTCTAAAACACTTAAAAGTATCGAAAGCGGTGCAAAAAGCGGGGGTGAAAAAAATAAGCGATAAAAAAAGGATGAATTTGAGCTATTAGAAGATTTTTTCAGCGATTATTATAAAATTTTTGATAAGGATCTTTTTCCTGTAAATTCTCATTTAGAATGTAGTGAATCTCCTGATTTTATAATTAAGTTTGATAATGAAAAAATCGGGATAGAGATCACAGAAACTATTCATGAAAGTAGGAAGGCAAGCGAAAAATTAGAAGATATGATTTGTAAAAACATAAAAAAATACTTAGAGGAAGAAGATATTAAAATAGATATTTGGTTTTTTTTCTCTGATAGCTTAGCTTCTGATATAAGCAAAAGAAACCAAAAAACCAAAAGAAACGAAATAAAAGATAGCCAATTTATTAAAGACTTTACTGAAGAATACATAAAATATATAATAGCAAGAAGAAATAAGGAATATTCTTCGTTTGAAGAATTCTGTGAATCAAATAAAAATTCTTTAATATGTAAATATTTAGTAGGTGAACCAATAGAAAAACTTTATAGTGAGAAACTTAAAATACGTGAAGGAGGAGGGGATTATGTCTCGATTAATTATTATAAAAAGAAATTACCCGAAATAATAAATAAAAAGATTGAAAAAATCCCCCTTTACAGAGAGAAAGTTGATAAAATATATTTATTAATAATCACATCATGTGAGCCATCTAAAGATCTGAATTTTCTAGCTGGCGACATCGAAAATGTAAGGGAAATACTTAATTCATATACTAAAGGAGAAAATAATTTCGATAAAATATTTTTATATAATGAGAACTACTATGAGCCACACATAATAAAATCTGATTAATAGTTAAGGCAGTTGCATTTACCAAACGAAAAGTGTACCCGATTATACAAAGTGTGTCCGCCCACCCATGAGAAAAAAGCCTTTTCCCACTTTACTCCCCAACTCATCCATGAGGAAAATGGGAAAGGGTTTTGCCCTGTTACCTATCTAAAAATATCAGCTAGTGTTTTGCTTACTACCATTATTTCAATAACTCTTTTAGGTCCTCTATAGTTATTTCTAACAAGTTGTCTCCTATGTAATCTATCGTCTTTTCATCTGCTTTTCTTATCTTATCTTTTATTTCTTCAGTTAGTTGGTTGCCGAATCTCTTGCTTAAGTTTTTTATAATAAATTCTATAAATCTTTTTCTTTCTTCAAGTTTCCCCTCTCTTTCTCCTTCTAATTTACCTTCGTTTCTCAACTTTTCAGCTATTGTCATCACTATTTCACCCCTTCCATACTTTCCCTTCAATGTAGCTTTTGTGTTCCATCAGAATGTATATGTAGCCATCTTGTTCTTTTATCTTTGTTTTGTACAACTTTTTTATGTGCTTCGTTAATTTATCTTTAAAGGAATTAATTAAGAGACCTTCTTCAAAAGATGTCTTCAAAATCAGTGTAGAAACTTTTGGTGAGTTTGTTTACTTCGTGGACTAGGTTAATTTACCTGAAGGATTAGCATTAATGGTGTAATAAAAAATGGGAAGAATTCTTTTTACTGTTAAAATGTGAAAAAATTTTTGCTTTTAATAAGCCCCAATATAATTGAATAGTTTTAGTTAATTTTTCTTTTTTTAATAGAGTTGCAGGGTTTAACTTGCCTTTTTCTATAAATTCCTGGTATTCGCTTAAAACTTGCTTGGTTTCATCAAGAGATTGTTTTATGGAGTCTCCATATAACATTAAACCCATGGAGTATAGGTAAGTATAGTAGAGTTTTTCTTTTGTATCGTGGTATAGAATTAAGCCAGAATCTTTGCCTAATTTGTAGGCTCTGAGAACTGTAAGCATTACATGCTACCCCCTTCTTTTTGAAAAGCAAATAGAAACTTTGAAGACTCTAGAACTTAAGAGATAGCGCCCCTTCGCCCCGCAGCCCGCCCATCTAAGGAAAGAGGCCTTTTTCCCTTTCACTCCGCAACTCACTTATGAGGAAATGGGAAAGGTTTTTGCCCTGTTACCTATCCAAAAATATCAGATAGTGTTTTACTTACTGCCATTATTTCAATAACTCTTTTAGTTCTTCTATGGTTATTTCAAATATGTTGTCAATTATTTGGTTTATTCTTCTTTCTTCAGCTTCTTTTATCTTCTCTTTCATCTCTTGTGTAAATTCTTTTCCAAATCGTTTATTTAATAACTTTATAGCTACTTCCCTTCTGTCTTCAAGTTTCCCTTCTCTTTCACCTTCTAATTTACCTTCGTTTCTCAACTTTTCAGCTATCGTCATAACTATTTCACCCCTTCCAGGCATTATTTCTTTTTGTACTTTTAATATCTCCTCTATCGTTACATCTTCCCTTACGTTTAGTAAATAGACCATACACTCTTCAAACCATTCATGTACCTCTTCTTCTGGTAGTTGTTTTATGTATTCAAATACCCTTCTTAATCTTTCTTTAAATTCTTCTTTGGTCATTGCCGTTCCTGCTCTCATTGCTTCTATTGCAACTTTCATCGCTGTTAATCCTATTATCCTTTTTTTTCCTTTGATCGAGAAATCACATATTTCATATCGGTATGTAGGTAAGTATGTTTTTAGTTCATTTGATAAATCTTCTATCCCTTGCACCATATTTGATAAGTTCGTTTCTACGTTCCAGATTTCTCTCCCATGGTATATTACTATTGGTATTATTATTGGTACCTTTTTTGTTTTGGGATCGTATTTTTCTTCCCATATGCTCGTAATGTATCTCAACAGTTGAAAGATTACTTTCCCTTCAATGTAGCTTTTGTGTTCCATCAGAATGTATATATAGCCATCTTGTCCTTTTATCTTTGTTTTATACAACATATCCGAGAGGCTTTCTCTTAGGTTTTCATCAACATGACTGTTGTTTTCAGGAATTAAATAATCTAGGTATACTATTTCTACAGCTTCTTGAGGGAGATAGTTCCATAAGAAATCTCGAGCTATCCTTATGTCACTGAAAATTCGTTTGAAGAATAGATCATGAGGATTGTGCACTAATTCATTCATATTTGGTCTCTCTTTTTTGTAAGATTTGAGTTATTCAACTTAATTATACCATATCTTTTTGAAGGTGTGCTAACTTATTACTCAACTAGCATATAATAAGTTTTATAGCGCCCTTCCCCCGCTCCCCACCCGTGAGGAAAAGGAAGCTTTTTTACTTTTTCACACCGCTGCCCGCCCATTTAAGGAAGAGATTCTGTCGACCTCTCCCCGCAGACCACCCATGAAAAAAGGCTTTTACCTTTTCACTCCGCTATCCGTCCATATAAGGAAAGAGGAAGAAGTTTTGCTCCGCTTCCCACCTGTGTCTGCTAAACGAAAAGTAGTTAGCAATAACAAATGTTCATTAAAATTAACAACAGTTTTTAATTGAAAAAACGCCCATGGAGGGCGTCTTTTCAGAAATTATTTAAGTAACTCTTTTAGTTCTTCTAGTGTAATATTTAGAATGTTCTTCTTTATTTGGTTTATGGTTTCTTCATTTGCTTTTCTGATCTTTTCTTCTAATCTCTTATCAAAATCTTTTGCAAACCTTTGGTTCAGAATCTCAATTATTAATTCTTTTCTTTCTTCAATTTTGCCTTTTCTTTCACCTTTTTCTACACCTTCTTCAAATAATGAGGCTCCTATCTTTGTCATTCGTATCACCTCTTTCAGTTTGTTTATGTACTCTTCCCTTACATAATTATCAGAGAACCCTAATAACGATCCTATTACTGCTTCTTTTTTGTCTTCATCCGGTATAGTGATTGCTAACTCTAACGCTTCTTTTGTCACTTCTTCTTCGCTTTTTTCGTTTTTCATCAAGGGTAAGAATACTAAATCCATTAAGTCTTTATCCGTTAGTTCTTCTTCTTTTTCTATCTTTCCTTTTATCTCTTCATACCTTTTTATTCCATCGTACTTTATCATGAATACTTGTAAAACTTTGTATTTATTTAAACCCATGTCTAATTCATTTTCTGCACTTTCGTATTTCCCTGAGTATATTACCACCGTGTTTATCTTTCTTCTTTCTTTTTGGTATAACGCTATGTCGTATTGTGCAAATCTTAGTAAGTCTGCTTTCTTCCATGAGGATACGTCATTTGCATCGCAAATGAGGTTTTGGAAAGAGTTTTTGAAGCATTACAAGTGAAACTTTTTGCACAAAGCCGCAAAATGCTTCGCAAATCAGATTTTGGAAATAGTTTCTAAGGCATTACAAATAAAGCTTTTTGCACAAAGCTGCAAAAATCCATGTTTCTGTCTGATACGTTTATTACAGGTAGTTCTGTTGGTTTTACTGAGATTATCTTTGGTAAGTTTAATTCATAATATTTGAGTGTTTCGTTTTTGAATAGTACTGACATCTTTTTGAAGATAATGTCCTGACGGTTGTGGGTTATGTTAGTGCCTTTCATCAGCTCCCCCTTTTGGTTACACGATAGTTTGTTGAACTATTTATATTATACCATATGTTTTTAAAGGTGGGTTATCTTATCATATAACTCTTGTATAATAAGTTTTATAGCGCCCTTCCCCCGCTGCCCTCCCATAAGGAAAGAGGAAGAAGTTTTGCTCCGCTCCCCACCCATGAGAAAAGGTTTTTACCTTTCACCAAGCTATCCTCACACAGTTAACCCTTTCACTAAAAACCACAATTTTGTGGTATAATAATACTAACTTTAGAGTTACTTACTCATGAGTTACTAACTCGTGAGTAAGTTATAGAGGTGACTTATATGTTTATTGGTAGAGAATCGGAATTAACCGCTTTAAACAAATTATATCAAGAAGACAAGTTCCAATTTGTTGTTGTATATGGAAGAAGAAGGGTTGGGAAAACCACCTTACTTTTGGAATTTTGCAAAGAAAAGCCTTTTATATTTTTTGTTGCCGATGAATCAGTAGATAGCGTTTCATTAGAAAAGTTTTCTAAAGAGGTTTTTTCGTTTTTCAATTTAAAGGGCTTAACTGGGTTTAATTCCTGGGAAGAAGCTTTTCTCTTTATTGCAAATAGAACAAGAGAAGAAAGATTGGGGATAGTAATTGATGAGTTTCAATATTTAGTGAATGCGAATCGTAGTATTCCATCGATTTTACAGAAATTGATAGATCATAGTTTGAAAGACACCAAATTATTTTTGATAATCTGTGGTTCATATGTTAGTTTTATGGAAAACGAAGTTTTAGGTTATAAAAGTCCGTTGTATGGGAGAAGAACCGCACAATTTGAGATTACCCCTTTTGGTTTTTTTGACAGTCGAAAGTTTTTCCCAGAATATTCAAGGGAGGAACAAGTCAACACATATGGGGTTTTAGGGGGTACACCACAATACTTGGTCACCTTTGATGAAAAAGTGGACGTTTATGAAAATATAAAACAAAAAATATTATTTAAATCATCGTATCTTAATGAAGAACCTACATTCTTGCTAAGACAAGAATTAAGGGAGCCTTTGATTTATAATTCGATTTTAGAAGCTTTAGCAGAAGGAAATGGAAAATTGAATGAAATTTCCTCAAGAATCAGTTTCGATAATTCCAAAGTGGCTAAGTATTTGGAAACCTTGATTGATCTAAAGATCGTTGAAAGAATAAAACCTGAACCAATAGGCAGAAAAAGCAGGGGGAGTATTTTCAAGATTAAGGATAATTTTTTTAAATTTTGGTATAGGTTTGTTTTTAAAAACAAAGCATTAATTGAACAAGGATTGGCGGATTTCGTTATACAAAATAAAATAAAGCCATTTATGAATGAGTATATAGGCCCCATTTTTGAAGATATTTCTGTTGAAATCCTGAAAAAAATGAATGCCGATGGTAAATTGCCATTCATCTTTGAAAATATTGGCAAGTGGTGGGGTAATAATCCTATTAAAAAGAGGGAAGAAGAAATCGATATAGTAGCCTACGATAAGAAAAACATTCTTCTTGGTGAATGCAAATGGCATAATTCATTGGTAGATATGTCAGTAGTTAAAAAACTTATGGATAAAGGGGCTTTATTTCATTTTGAGAATAAATTTTATATACTTTTCTCGAAAAACGGTTTTACGAAAGAAACTTTGAATTTTGCCAAAGCCAGCAATAATGTTATTTTAATAAGTTTTAAAGATTTTGTGTCTTCTAAAATGAAGAATTAATTTGATTTTCTCCTCGAAAATAGTGGGTAATTAAGTTAGAGTTGAATTAAATTTACCCAAGCCAGATGGAGAAACACCCCGAAAGTGGCGGAATGACTACTTCACTACCCACAGCAGTCAGGAAAAACGCTACCTTAAGCGAGTCACTTACTAAACGAAAAGTGTACCGAAAATAAGTGTCTGCTAAACGAAAAGTAGTTAGCAATAGCAAAGGTTCATTCAAATTAGCAACAGTTTTTAATCGGGTAGGAGGTAGATA